>CAZHEW010000425.1:0-3335 GCA_964531815.1 uncultured Verrucomicrobiota bacterium | reverse complement strand
TGGCGTGGTTGCTGCAACAGCATGGGCAACGCGGCCAGGTCGCACCCGGTGACCAAGGCCTGCTCCAGATATGACAATCTCACTAACCCCTTTGCTATATGCCGCCGGGGCCTGTCCTGCGGGCGAATCTCCTTTCGCCCCCTGGCCTGGCGGGCTAGGATGACGGGCGACCCATGAAGACGCTTCTGTTGTTCTTGCTTGGCTGCGCGGCTTTGCCCCTCTGCGGCGAAACCCCTTCTGAACGCTATGCCGCCTCCGGCGAGCTGATCGTCACACAACTGGCATGCGCCCCGTTCCCCCATCCCAATCGGGCCGAGGGCCACCGGTACAAGGAACAATTCTATCCAGCCAAAGAGCACTATTCGGATAACACCGTGGCTATCTTCATCCCCAAAGGCTTTTACGAATCCGGCACGCTGGATCTCGTCGTTCATTTTCACGGCTGGAAAAACCATCTGGAACGGGTGCTCGAACAATACAAGCTCATCGAGCAGTTGATCGAGAGCCGGCGAAATGCCGTGCTGGTTGTCCCCCAGGGCCCGCGCGATGCGTCAGATTCCTTCGGCGGGAAACTGGAAGACCCGGAGGGCTTCAAACGGTTCGTGGCGGAAGTGGTCGAAACGTTGCGTCAGAAATCCGGCTTGAAGAAGAAAGACTTCGCCCTCGGCCAAATCGTGCTCTCGGGCCACAGCGGCGGCTACCAGGTCATCTCGGCGATTGTGGATCATGGCGGGCTGACCGAACACGTGCGCGAAGTCTGGTTGTTTGACGCTCTCTACGCGCAGACGAGCAGGTTTTTGACCTGGATTGACAGAAAGCAGGGGCGTTTTATTGACCTCTACACGGAACATGGCGGGACCAAGGCTGAAACGGAACGATTGATGGCGGCGCTCAAACAACGCGGCACAACCCTATACGCCGGCAAAGAGAACGAAGCTAGACTCGCCGATCTCCGGGAGCACCGGCTAGTCTTTCTCTACACGGACCTTTCACACGGCGAGGTGGTCTACAAACGCCAGGAATTCCGCGACTTCCTCAAGACGAGTTGCTTCAAGGAATTGGAGAACTGAGGGAAACTGAATTTGCCTTTGGCGCGCCCGGCCGTACTGAGCGCTGCTCGGGTGAGCCTATGCCCGTACCCCCAGTTGACTGGCGCGAAGCCTACAGGTTTTGCTGATGATCGGGGGACAGCCCTACAATTGCTTCACGCGATAGAAGCAGTCCGTCAGGTTCGGACCCTCTTGCGCGGACCAATGGTACAGGCCATTGGTGCCGGTCGGCGGATTCGTGCGATCGGTCCATTGCATCAAATTGGTGGACGATTGGATCAGGTAATCCACGCACTTGAGGCCGCGGAATTCCAGCGCCACTTGCCCGGTCTGGTTGCTGCAGGTCAGGTCGAGAATCTGGGGCCGGTCGTCCACGACGCCATCAATGACGAAGCCCGTAGAGAGGTTGTTGGTGCAGTCAAAATAGACATAGCCCGCGCCGCCATGGGCACCGCTGGAATAGCCGAACGGGTCGTTGGGCACTGGCTCGGTGCTCAAGCCGCCTCCGGCGCCGCCTCGGGCTTGTATGGTGGCATTGTTTGTGATGACCAGTTCGCCGGCATAGAGCTCGATCTGCCCGCCGGCGCCACCTCCGCCCGGCCCGCCGCGCGCAAAAACGTTGGCAAAAGCCCAGGCGCCATGGCCGCCGTTGGCGATCAATTTCCCGCTCAGGGTGAGCTTGCCCGGGGTTGATATCTGCAACGCCCCGCCCCCGCCGCCTCCGTCTCCGCCTGATATGTTCACGCCATAGAACAGGCGCCCGCCGCCGCCGCCCCCGCCGGAGCCGCCGCCACCGGTGTTGCCGGAGGCCAGGATGGGCCGCCGGATTTTCGGACTGCCCGGCCCGGGATTGGCGCCCGTGCGCGAAGTCGCGGTGAGGCCGGACGTGGCCATGCCCGCTCCCCCTCCGGCATTTCCCTGGCCGGCTGGCACCGGGCCGCCCTCACCCCCGGCTGGCCCCGAACCCCGCGAACCGGCGGCATTGGGGCTGGCCGCTCCGCCACTCCATCCCCCCGGCCCACCTCCGGCCGCAAAATCGTGGCCTGAGACATCAATGGTGCCCTCGATGGTGACATCGCCCGTCGCGGCAAAGAAGACCGGTGTATTCAGGCTGTTGTTGGCAAAGCGGATGGTCACATTGGTCGGGATGTGAATGGTCGTGAAGTTGAATACTCCGTTCGTGGCCACATCGTTCAAGATGAGAGTCTGGCCGGCAACCGGATGAAACGGCCCATCGGAGCCGTCGGATTGAACCATAGCCGCGCTGATCCTATCCGGCCCCAATAAGGTCACCAGCGGTATTAGACGCAGGCCATTGCGCCTGAGCATCTGAAGAAGGAACTGGCTCCCACGGATAACAGCATCGGCTTGCATGGGGCTGTTTTTAGCTTTGCCAGCCAATCAGTTCAAGAACAAAGGTAACTGTTCAGGCGGCGGCCGGGGGTGCGTATCTTGGCACTAGATGAATTCCAAACGTTCAGCACGCTCTCCCTGGCCAACATGCTGTCGGAACTGCGCAAGTAACGGTTGAACCTCGTGCTGGCCAGAGGACTTGCGTGAGCCGGGGGCCGGAGTGTTCCAGGGTGGGCCTTGGTTGGAGAAGGGTATCGAAAGGCTGGAGGAGGACCTTTGGGCTTTGGAGTATTCGCCAGAAAAGGCTGTGATAACCGAGCAAGTCAGGGGCATATGTAAAGCAGTTTCTTGCTTTTCGCCATGTCCCCAAAAATGGGGACAAGATTCGTTCAAGGCTGTTGCTCCGCGCGGTAGTATTTGCGCGGTGACTGTGCGGCCCCAGCATCCGTCAGGACGCTCGTACTCGCTGAGTTGGTGTGCCGGAGGAAAGCGAACCACGCCGTCAAGTTGGTGGATAAGTCCTCCCAGCCCGTGCGCGGCACCGGCGCCTGGGATGACGCGATGATTTGGACGCGGCGGTGTTCGCGGCCTACGGTTGGCCGCCCACGCTGACGGACGCGGAAATCCTGGAGCGGCTGGTGGCGCTCAACGCCGAGCGGGCCAAAGAGGAGGTGTCCGGCCTGGTGCGCTGGCTGCGGCCCGATTACCAGAACCTGGGCGGCGCCCAGTCCCACCAACCCGCTTTCGCCATTCCCACCCTCAACCCTCAGCCCTCACGCCTGAGCCTTGTAACTGAACTGCTGATTTGCTTTTTGCGCGTCCGGCCGTACTGAGCGCTGTGCGGGTGAGCGTGGATTGCGGAGCGGTTGACAATGGGCACCCGCGGTCACCTGGCGTGGTTGCTGCAACAGCATGGGCAACGCGGCCAGGTCG
>CAZHEW010000424.1:0-3346 GCA_964531815.1 uncultured Verrucomicrobiota bacterium | reverse complement strand
GAGCGTGAGCACCCGGCGAGCATCCCTGGTACACCCCTTGTACACGGCTTATTGGGGGCGCTGCGGCGGCTGGGGTGGCTGGGGAGGTTGGGGATGGTTGGAGTGGGTGACTGATGAGCGCCGGTTGACATTTCGCGACCAGCCGGCCGGGGCTGTGGCTCAGGGCGCCGCTTCCCGCGCGCGGATCAAATGACGGGTCGGTCGGAGTTGTGCCGTGCTTGACAGCGCGGCGGGGTTTGATATTTTCCGCAGACTGTTTCGGAGGAGTCTTTCCGGCGAAACCTGGTGAACTGAACGTTGTTACTGATTAGAACTGACACTTTATGGCAAAAACTGTAAAATACGTATATCTGTTTGGAAACAAGAAGGCTGACGGCAACGGCAGCATGAAGCCGCTCCTGGGCGGCAAAGGCGCTAACCTGGCGGAGATGAGCCGCATCGGTTTGCCTGTGCCCCCGGGCTTCACTATCACTACCGAGGTTTGCACTTACTACTATGCGAACCGGAGGACTTATCCCAAGACCCTGGAACCGGCGGTGAAGGCCGGCGTGGCGTTCATCGAGAAGATCATGGGCACGAAGTTCGGCGACAAGTCGGCCATGCCCCTGCTGGTCTCTGTGCGCTCTGGCGCGCGGGATTCCATGCCGGGCATGATGGATACGATCCTGAACCTGGGCTTGAACGACCAGACTGTGCTGGCACTGGCGGCGGCGACGAAGAACGAGCGGTTTGCGTGGGATTGCTACCGCCGTTTCGTGCAGATGTATGGCGACGTGGTCATGGGCGTGCAGAAGCGCGCCGGTGAAGATCACGAGCCGTTCGAGGTCGTGATTCACGGCTACAAGCATGAGAAGTATCATGCCGATATCGAGGATTCCAAGCTCACCGCGGCCGACCAGCAAGAATTGGTTGCCCGTTTCAAGGCCCTGATTAAGGAGCGCACGGGCAAGGAGTTTCCGCAGGATCCGTGGAAGCAGCTTTGGGGCGCCGCGGGGGCGGTGTTCGGCTCGTGGATGAATGACCGCGCCATTGTGTATCGCCGCAAGTACGGCATTCCTTCCGAGTGGGGAACGGCCGTCAATGTGCAGGCGATGGTTTACGGCAACACGGGCGACAACTCGGGGTCGGGCGTGGCGTTCACGCGCAACCCGGCTAACGGCGTGAAGGAGTTTTACGGCGAGTTCCTTATCAACGCGCAGGGCGAAGACGTGGTCGCGGGCGTGCGCACCCCCGAGCCGGTGGCGCAGCTTGTCAACCACCTGCCCGAGGCCTTCCGGGAGCTGAATAACATCCGCACGACGCTGGAGAAGCACTTCAAGGACGTGCAGGACTTCGAGTTCACGATTCAGGACGGCAAGGTGTTCATGCTGCAGACGCGCAACGGCAAGCGCACGGCCTTTGCCGCGCTGAAGTTCTCCATTGATATGGTGAACGAGAAGCTCATTGACTGGCAGACCGCTATCAAGCGCAACCCAGCCGACCAGCTCGACCAGCTTCTGGCGCCGATCTTCGAGGCAAAAGCCGAGAAGGCCGCCAAGATCATTGCCAAAGGCCTGCCGGCCGGTCCGGGCGCCGGTTCCGGCAAGCTGTATCTCAACGCCGATCGTGCCGCCGCGGCGGCCGCGAAGGGCGAAAAGGTGCTGCTGGTTCGCAACGAGACCTCGCCGGAAGATCTGCGCGGCATGATCGCCGCTGAAGGCATCCTGACGGCCAAGGGCGGCGTCAGTTCGCACGCGGCGCTGGTTGCCCGCCAGATGGGCAAGGTCTGTGTTTGCGGCGCCGGGGCGCTCCAGATCAACTACGACGCCAAGACGGTGACGGCCGCCGGTGCCACTTACAAAGAAGGCGACTATCTCTCGATCAACGGCACCCTGGGCAACGTTTACGCGGGGCAGCTCCCGACCGCGCCGTCTGAGATCGTCCAGGTTCTCGTCCAGAAGAGCCTCGACGGCTCCAAGAGCGAGACCTACCAGATGTTCAAGAAGCTCATGGATTGGTGCTCGAAGGTCACCCGGCTCCAGGTGCGCACCAACGCCGACACGCCGGAGCAGACCGTGAACGCCCTTGCGTTTGGCGCGACGGGAATTGGCCTGACGCGCACCGAGCACATGTTCTTCGAGGGCAATCGCATTGACGCGATGCGCGAGATGATTCTCGCCGACAACGTTGAAGAGCGTAAGCAGGCCCTCGCCAAGCTGCTGCCTTTCCAGAAAGCCGACTTTGCGGGCATCTTCAAGGCCCTCAAAGGATTCCCGGCCACCATCCGCTTCCTGGACCCGCCGCTGCACGAGTTCCTCCCGCACGAGGAACCGGCGCAGAAGGACCTCGCCGCCAAGATGAATGTGCCGGTCGAGAAGATCCAGCAGCGCGTAAAGGAGCTGCATGAGTTTAATCCCATGCTCGGCTTCCGCGGCTGCCGCCTGGGCATCGTTTATCCGGAAATCTCCGAGATGCAGGCCCGCGCCATCTTTGAAGCCGCGGCCGAAGTGCAGAAGGCCGGCATCAAAGTGAAGCCCGAAGTCATGATCCCGCTGGTCGGGTTCAAGAAGGAACTCGACCTCCAGGCCGAGGTGGTGCACCGCGTCGCCAAGGCCGTCATGGCCGAGCAAAAGGTGAAGATCAACTACATGGTCGGCACCATGATTGAAATCCCGCGCGGCGCCCTGACCGCCGACGAGATCGCCCAGACCGCCGAGTTCTTCAGCTTCGGCACCAACGACCTCACCCAGACCTGCCTGGGCATGAGCCGCGACGATTCCGGCTCCTTCGTTCCGGCCTACCAGGAAGCGGAGATCGTGAAGGCCAATCCCTTCGCCACGGTTGACCAGACCGGCGTGGGCGAACTGATGCGGATCGCGGTCCAGAAGGGCCGCAGCACCCGCCCGGGCATCAAGCTGGGCATCTGCGGCGAACACGGCGGCGACCCGAACAGCGTGAAGTTCTGCCATCGCACCGGCCTCACCTACGTGAGCTGCTCGCCGTTCCGCGTCCCCGTGGCGCGCCTGGCCGCGGCCCAAGCCGCCCTCGAAGAGGCCGGCAGCAATAAAGCCAGGAAGCCGGCCAGGAAGAAGTAACCCCGCCGCTGCCGGGGTTGATTTGGACGGAGAGGGCACCGTCCGCAGCGGGGCCGGACGGCATAACGCCGATTGGCCCCGCTGCCACCAAGCATACGCCGCGGGCGACGGCGCCATGTCCTCATCGCCCGTTTGGCTTGCCTCGGAAGGAGAGCGCGGCTGGGCGGCGGGCACAAGCCGCCCTCGAAGAAGCCGGCAGCAAAAAGGCCAGGAAGCTGGCGAAGAAACCGGCCAGGAAGCTGGCCAGGAAATCGGGCAAGAAGCCGGCTAAA
>CAZHEW010000423.1:0-3359 GCA_964531815.1 uncultured Verrucomicrobiota bacterium | reverse complement strand
CGGCCTTTGCGGGGGGGCTGGTCGAACCTTGCGGTCAGAACGCTTTGCGTTAGGCTCATGGCTTGGCGTCTGAATTGTTTCCATGCGCACATTGATTAAGCACCTGCTGGCAGCCGCAGAACCTCGTGAAGCGGTCACGGTCAAAGGTTGGGTCCGCACCCGGCGCGACGCAAAGGGGTTCTCTTTCCTCGAACTCAATGACGGCTCTTGCCTGGCCAACGTCCAGGTCGTTGTGGATGCCGGCACCCCCGGTTCGGAACAGTTGCCTCAGCTCACCACGGGCGCCTCCGCGGTGATCGAGGGGAAGCTGGTGCCCTCGCCGGCCCCGGGACAGAAGTGGGAACTGCGGGCCGCGCGCGTCGAGTTGGTCGGCCCGGCGGATGCCGCCTACCCGCTGCAGAAGAAGGGCCACACGCCCGAATTCCTGCGCACCATCGCGCATCTGCGACCGCGCTCGAACTTGTTCGGGGCCATGTTCCGCCTGCGCAGCCGCCTGGCCTTTGCGGTGCACCAGTTCTTCCAGGACCGCGACTTCATCTATGTCCACACGCCCATCATTACCGCCAGCGATTGCGAGGGTGCGGGCGAGATGTTTCGCGTCACGGTCCTCAAGGGCAACCTCAACGCGCAGCCGCAGGCGGATTTCTTCGGCAAGCCGGCGTACCTCACGGTCAGCGGCCAGCTTGAAGGCGAAACGTTTGCGTGCGCCCTGTCCAACATCTACACCTTCGGCCCCACCTTCCGCGCGGAGAACTCGAACACCGCCCGCCACGCGGCCGAATTCTGGATGATCGAGCCGGAGATGGCCTTCTGTGACTTGCAGGGGGACATGGCCCTGGGCGAGGAATTCATCAAAGCCATGGCGCGCTACGCGCTGGAGCACTGCGCCGAGGATCTGGGCTTGTTCAGCAGGTTCGTGGACAAGGGGCTGCACGAACGGCTCGAGTTCGTCGTCGAGCGGCCCTTCGTGCGGGTCTCCTACACTGAGGCCGTCAAGATTCTGCAGGAGTCGGGCCGGTCGTTCGAGTTCCCGGTCGAGCATGGGCACAACCTGCAGTCCGAGCACGAGCGGTTCCTGACCGAGGAACATTTCAAGTCGCCCGCCACGGTGTTCAATTACCCGCGCGAGATCAAACCGTTCTATATGCGCCTGAATGACGACGGCCGAACCGTGACGGCCATGGACGTGCTCGTGCCGGGAATCGGCGAAGTCATCGGCGGCGCGCAGCGCGAGGAGCGCCTCGAACAATTGCGCGAGAACATGAAGTTCCACCGCCTCAAACCCGAGGATTACTGGTGGTACACCGACCTGCGGCGCTACGGCACCGTCCCGCATGCCGGGTTCGGTGTCGGATTCGAGCGATTGCTGATGTTCCTAACCGGCGTGCCCAATATCCGGGATGTCATTCCGTTCGCGCGCACGCCGGGCAACGCCGAGTTCTGAGTCGCCCGTGGCAGCCCAAAAGCATATATCAAACCTGCCCCCGGACATCCGGGTGATGATCCGCAACGCCCAGGGGAACTACCTGGCGCAGGATAACTACGGTCTGTTCTTCACCAATAACCGGTCGGCGGCGATGGTGTTTAGCTACCGGGCAGACTGCGTGGCGCAGCAACTGGCGGAACTGCAGAAAGCACGGGGGATTTCGCTGGCGGTGGAACCGGTGCCGCCGGAGGAAATCTACGAACAGTGTGACTGCTGCCAGGACTTGTTCATGCCGTGGATGACCTACTTCGACGGGAAACAGTTCCTGTGCGAGGATTGCCGAAGCCGCAGCCGGCGGCTGGGGCGCTTGAAGCGCGAAAGGGGCGGGCGCAGGCAACAGTGATGAACCGCACACAGCAGATGCGCCGCACCGCGCTGGCCTGCGCGCTGCTGGGAGCCGTAACCCTGGCGGTGTTCGCGCTGGCCGGATGCAACGGGTTTGTCTCCTACGACGACCCGGATTAAGTGACCGAGAATCCGCGGGTGCTCGGGGGCTTAAACGGGGCCAGCGTGGCCTGGGCTTTCGGGGCCGGGCACGCCGGGAACTGGCATCCTCTTACGTGGCTGTCGCATATTCTGGACGTCCAGCTCTTCGGCTTGCGGGCGGCGGGGCATCATTGGACGAGCCTGCTGTTGCACGCGGCCAACACCGTGCTGCTGTTTCTGGTCTTGAAGTGCGGAACGTCTGAGTGCGGAGTGCGGAATGCGGAACGCAGAAGGGGGAGGCAGATTCCGCAACACGCAACGCGCCCCACGCTCGCCGCTTCATCCTCCATCCTCCATCCTTCATCCTTCGTCCTTCGTCCTTCTGGAGAAGCTCCCATTCTTCATCCTCGCCGCCGCGTCCTGCGTGGTGACTTTCCTTATTCAGCGTGCGGCGGGCGCGGTTAGCTCGCTGGAGGCGTTGCCCCTGGAGTTCCGGATTTCCAATGCGTTGATCTCCTATGTGCGCTACGCGGGCAAGATGGTGTGGCCCGCAAATCTGGCCGTGTTCTATCCCGCGCCATCGGAATGGCCGGCAGCCTGGGTGGCGGGCGCGGCGCTGCTCCTGGCGGGCGTGTCGGTGCTGGCGATTCGTTCGGTCCGGAAGGCGCCCTGGTTTCCGTTTGGGTGGTTCTGGCACCTGGGGATGCTGGTGCCGGTGATCGGGATCGTGCAGGTCGGGCAGCAGGCCATGGCGGATCGTTACACCTATCTCCCGTTGATCGGGTTGTTCGTGGCGATCGTTTGGGGCGGGCCGCAAGCGGCAGCGCGCTGGCCGGGCACAGGAAACTGGCTTGCGGCGGGCGCGGCGGCGGCCCTGGCGGCCTGCGCGGTGTCGACATGGAGGCAAATCGGCCATTGGCGGAGCAGCACGACCCTGTTCGAGCACGCGCTGGCCGTGACCCGCGACAACCACGTGGCGCATAGCAATCTCGGGGTAATTCTGTTCGACGAGGGCAACCTGGCGGCCACCACGGAGCATTTTGAAGAAGCGGTGCGCCTGAAACGCAATTACCCGGAAGCACTCGGGAACCTCGGGCTGTGCCGCCTCGAACAGGGGCGCACGGAAGAGGCCGCGGAACTGCTCAGTCAATCACTCCGCGTCAGGCCAACAGCCGTCGTTCAATACAACCTGGGCAACCTGCTGTCGCAGCAGGGCAAGCTCGACGAAGCGCACGCCTGCTACGAGGCCGCGCTCCGGCGGAAGCCGGAGTTCGTCGAGGCGTGGTACAACCTGGGCCTGCTCGAAGCCAAACCAGGGAGGACGACCGAGGTGGAGGGCCGCAGGTGACTCCGGGATAGCGGCAGTTTTTCCTGGGACAAAAAGGCCGGCCCCGCGAGGAGGCCGGCCTTGTCAAATTGCGGACAATCCCGGCGCGTTGCGCCGGGA
>CAZHEW010000422.1:0-3360 GCA_964531815.1 uncultured Verrucomicrobiota bacterium | reverse complement strand
GCCGGGATAGAGGATCGCCTGAGTAAGGTTGCGCATATTGGGCGAGGGGTTGGTCCAAGGCAGGCCCGCCTCGTCAAACCACGCCTCACGCTGCCAGCCTTCGATCTGGATGACGGTGAGGTCCGCGTTGCAGTGGTGCTCGGTGTTGCACATGCGCGCCAGCTCGCCAATCGTCATCCCATAGCGCAGCGGCACGTTGAAATAGGCCACGAAGGTCCCCTTCCCCACCCGGACCGGGCCGTCAACCATCGTTCCGGTAATGGGATTGACGCGGTCCAGCACGAAGTACTTCTTGCCGCTCTCGCCAGCAGCCTCCAGGGTCAGCCCCATCGTGGCGGTATAGGTGTAGAAGCGGCAGCCGATATCCTGGATGTCGAAGACGAGGGCATCGAGATCCTGGAGTTGCTGGGCCGTCGGCTTCGATCTTTGGCCGTAAAGGCTGTAGATGGGCAGACCTGTCTTGGAGTCCACACCGTCACCCACCTTTTCATCTGCCGCGCCCCGGATGCCATGCTCGGGGCTGAACAGGGCCTTGAGTTCGACCCCGGGGGCGTTCTTGAGCAGGTCAATGGTAGGGTTGCGGTCGCGGTCTTCGCCGGTGTGATTGGTGACCAAGCCGAGGCGCAACCCCCTAAGCGGAGCAAACTTCTGTCGCACGAGCACGTCAATGCCGTTGAACGTCTTGAGGTTGGCAGGCCTGGCTGCGGCCCGCCCCGTAGCCGCTTCTGACTGCGGCCCAGCGGCGAGGGCGCCCGGCACATAGGCAAAGTTAAAGTCCCGAATGGCCTCCGCCGCCAGGGTGCCCAACTTCGCCCGCAGTGCGCCCACGTTCCCACTCTCGCTGGGATGGTTCCGGTTCGACAGAAAGATCACGAACGTGTGCGAGAATGGGTCAATCCACAGCGACGTGCCGGTCCAGCCTGTGTGGCCATAAGAGCCTATGGGGAAGAGCTTTCCGCGCAGCCCGCTGTAGCCCGAATCAATGTCCCAGCCCAGTCCCCTCCGGGCCGGCACCGACTCGGGCGTCTGGACGCTGGTCATAAGCTCCACGGTTTCGGCCTTGAAGAGGCGCGCGCCGTCGAGCGAGCCCCGGTTGAGGAGCATCCGGGCATAGCGCGCCAAATCGGCTGCCGTCGTGAACAGTCCCGCGTGGCCTGCCACACCGCCCATCTTTCGCGCCGTCGGATCATGCACCACGCCCCGGTAAGGCTGGCCCCCCACTACTTCAGTGGGCGCAACTCTCTGTCGCTTGTCGGGGGACGGCAGGAACCCCGTATCCGCCATCTTCAAGGGCACATAGACCTCCTGCGCCACAAACTTCTCCAACGGTTGGTGGCTGACCCGCTGCACAATCTCGCCCAGCAGGAAGAAGTTGATGTCGCTGTAACAAAAGGCAGTGCCAGGTGTGCTCAGCAACTTCTCGGCGCAGGCCTTCTGGATGGCCGTCTGCTGCCCGCGCCAGTCGCTCTTCGTTTCGATGTCCCCGCGCAGTCCAGAGGTATGCGTCATAAGCTGCCGCACGGTGATGCCTTCCTTGCCCTGCCCCTTAAACTCAGGGATGTATGTCGCCACGGTCGCATCCAGGTTCACTTGCCTCCGCTCGACCAGGAGCATCATCGCGGGCGTGCAGGCAACTACCTTCGTCAGCGATGCTGCATCAAAGATCGTGTCTTCGGACATCGGCTCGGCGGCGGGGACCAGCGCGCGCTGGCCATAGGCTTTATGATAGCTCGTGCGGCGATGCTCCAGCCACAAGACGCCTCCAGGGCACTTCTTGTCCGCAATCGCCCGCTCGATCATGGCGTCCATCTCCGCCAGTTTCGCGGGGTCGAATAGCGGCGTGGCGTTCTGCGTCGGCGGCACGCTCTTGCACGCCCCCAGAAACAGGAGGAGGAACAGAGAGAAGCCCCAGAGTGCAACATTCGGCACAGGCGATTGTCTTGTCATAAGTGCCCCATTAAACCCTGCGGCGGGCAAACCGACAACCGCATTCTGCCTTTGCCTTTTCTTCCGTCTATGCGACAATTCCCCGCGAAACATGAGCAAGCCCCCTCTGGAAGGATACAGCCTGAGCGCGATGATCGGCGCGATCGTGGGCTCCATTGGCGGGTTGTTTGCCATCGGCGGCGTCCGGGCGATTCTTGCTCACAACATCGCGCTGGTGCTTCATTTCCCCATCCTTGGATTTCTGAGTTTCCTCGTCTGCGGCCTGGCCGGCTGGTTCCTCGGCGGCTTTGTTGGCCCCCGGTGCGGAGAGAAATTCGGCACCTACCAGGCAGAACTGCTCGGCGGCGCCGCAGGAGGTTTGGTGCCGGTGCTCTTGGTCGCGATCTGGGCCTGGTATATGAGTCCTCATTAGTGGGCAATGACGAAGCCAAATCCCCATCCAGGCAAGCCGCCAGTGCTGGACACCAACCCCAGCGCTCGCGTTGCCACGGCACACGCATAGCTCAGCATGCCGCCTATTAGAGACAAATGGGTCCTGATCACCGGCGCCTCCAGCGGGTTCGGAGCCGCCGCGGGCCGCGCGTTCGGTGCGCAAGGCTCAAGATTGCTGCTCGGCGCCCGCCGGCTTGAACGCCTTGAGCAGGTTGCGGCTGAAGCCCGCCAGGCTGGCGCTCGGGAGGCCCGCTTCCATGCGCTTGACGTCAGCCAAACCTCCAGCGTGGAGACCTTTGTCAACTGGGCGCGCCACATTATTGCCCCTCGCCACCCCGCCAGCGCCAGACTCGACGTGCTCATCAACAACGCCGGCGGCGCCCACGGGCTTGACCCCGTCGCTCAGGGCAAGGATGCGGATTGGGAAGCCATGCTTCAAAGCAACGTCCTGGGCATCCTGCGAATGACCCGCGCCGCGCTGCCTTTGATGGCGCGCAACGCCGGCAGTTCCATCATCAATGTCGGCTCCCTGGCGGGCCATGTCGCCTACGAAGGCGGCGCCGCCTACTGCGCCTCCAAGGCTGGCGAGCTCCAGATTACGCGCGCCCTCCGCCTCGAACTCAATGGGACCGGCATCCGCGTCAGCACGGTTGACCCCGGCATGGCCGAGACCGAGTTTTCCCTCGTCCGTTTTAAAGGCGACACTGCCCGAGCAAAGAAGGTCTATGAAGGCGTTCAACCGCTGACGGCTGAGGATATTGCCGAAATCCTCGTCTGGGTCGCGAGTCGCCCTCCGCATGTCAACATTGACGAACTGCTCGTCAAGCCGACGGACCAGGCGGCCATACATAAGGTGTACCGGCGGCCAACCTGAGCCGCCCGGCCTGTAGCTTGTTTGCCCTGTTGCCTGGCAACTCCGCGAGTTCGGCTTGAGTTAAGGCTGCCCCCCTTTATCTTCGCCCGGCGACGATGACAGCGACT
>CAZHEW010000421.1:0-3364 GCA_964531815.1 uncultured Verrucomicrobiota bacterium | reverse complement strand
CGTGGACGCTCGCTGGCGGGATTTGTGCTTGCCGTCTTCGCCCCCACGGAATGAAATCGCCGGATGCATTCTAACTTCGCCCGCTGCTCACGTCTGGCCCTGGTCGCGGCAGGCGTCATGGCCGCTGTCTGGTCAGTCCCACACGCGCGGGCGGCCGCAACCCCTGCTGAATACTCGCTGACGGTCAGCACGGATCGCCCTGACGCACTTTACCGGCAGGGACAGAAAGTGGGGTTCAGAATCCGGCTCCTCCACGGCGGCCAACCCGTCAGAGATGCCGAAGTAGGCTGGACGATTTCTAAAGACGGGGTGCCGCCGAACCAAACCGGAACGTTGAAGCTGACGACCGGCGAGGGAACGGTTTTCGGAAAGCTGGACGAGCCCGGTTTTCTCCAATGCCGGGTGACCTTCCTAAACCCGGCCGGAACCGTGCTGAACGCTGTGGCCGGGGCGGGAGTGTCTCCCCGCCGGATCCGGCCCAGCCTGCCTGTGCCTGGCGACTTCGACATGTTCTGGACCGCGCAGAAGAAGCAGCTTGCCGCAGTCCCGCTCAATGCCAGGCTTGCCCCGGTCGAATCGGCGGAGGTGGGGATCGAATGTTTTGACCTGCAGGCCGATTGCGTTGGAGCGCCGGTGTCGGGTTACTACGCCCGGCCGACCGGAGCGCGGGTGCGGAGTTTGCCAATCATTTTGACTGTTCATGGCGCCGGCGTGCGCAGCGCGAGCCTGGCGGCGGCCGCCGAGTGGGCGGCGCAAGGCTTCCTGGCGCTCGACCTCAATGCGCATGGGATTCCGAATGGCAAACCGGCCCCGTATTACACCGATCTGGCCAAGGGCGAGTTGAAGGAGTATCGCATTCAGGGGCGGGAGTCGCGGGACACAATTTACTTCCGGGGGATGTTTCTGAGGCTGGTGCGGGCGATTGATTTTCTGACGGCGCAGCCGGAGTGGGATGGGCGCACGCTGATCGTTTACGGCAGCAGCCAGGGCGGCGCGCAGGCTATTGTCGCGGCGGGACTGGACCCGCGGGTGACCTTCTTTGGCGCGGCCGTGCCCGCGATGTGCGATCACACTGGGTCGGTAGTCGGTCGCGTCAACGGATGGCCGAAGCTGGTGCCCGGTGACACCGATGCGCTCGACGGAAAAGTGCGGGAAACCGCGCGCTATTATGACGCGATGAACTTCGCCAGCCGGACCCGGGCGGCCGGAATCATGAGCGTAGGGTTCATTGACAACATTTGTCCGCCCACAACCGTCTATGCGGCCTACAATGCTCTCAAGGGCAAGAAGGAGATTTTCAATGATCCGCCCAGCCGGCATGCGAATTCGGCCAGCGCGAAGGCCGCGATGCGCAAGGCCCTCTTCCGGCATCTCGAAAAGATGACTAAAGCGAAGCAAGGGATGGCGGCGCGGCCTCCGCACCACAATCCTGCCGCGCGCCGGGAAGGAAGGATCTGACCAGATTGTGGGGGGGCGAGGCAGAGCGGGCAGAGGACGAGTTGCGGTTTTCTATAATGGTTGAATCCGGTGCCAGGCTGAGGTACTGTTTCATTGTGTTGCACCCGGCAGGACAGACTCGATGCGCACGCTCGAACCGTTGGCGCCTTCGGCGACGCGGTTTTACGCTCATTGAGCTGTTGGTGGTGATTGCCATCATCGCCATCCTGGCCGCCCTGCTGCTGCCGGCGCTGGCCAAGAGCAAACTCAAAGCCCAGGCCATCCAGTGCATGAACAACCACCGCCAATTGTGCTTTGCCTGGCGCATGTATTCGGATGACAACCAGGACCGTTTGCTCTACGCCAGCGAAGACCCGTCCAACCCGGCGACTTACGCGGGGGCCTGGGTGACGGGCACGCTCAACTTCAGCCCCTGGAACCGCTCGAACTGGGATCCGGATCAGGACATCACCAAGAGCCCCATGTGGCCCTATTGCGGGCGCAATCTGGGTATCTGGAGATGCCCTTCCGACCGGTCCTTTGTCGAGGTTGCCGGCGAGCGCAAGCCCCGCGTGCGCACGATATCCATGAATGTTTTCCTGGGCGGCTGGGGCGGCACGGATGGCAATTGGGGGCCCGTTTTCAGCGATTATTTCATCTACCTGAAGCAAGGGGAACTGCAAGTGCCGGGGCCCACCAAGGTCTTCGTCTTTCTCGATATGCGAGAGGACAGCATTGACATGGGGAATTTTGGCACGCGCATGGCGGGTTTCCCCGACAAACCCGCTCAATACGGCTTCTACGATCTGCCCGGCTTTTATCATCACCTGGCCTGCGGCTTCTCCTTCGCCGACGGTCACTCGGAGCTGCGCCGGTGGCGTGACTCCCGCACCATGCCGCCGCTCGTGGACGGGGGCATGGTGCCTGACGTGTTTGAGTCTGCCCATAACCCTGACGTCGCCTGGCTGCAGGACCGCGCCACGCGGCCGAAGAAGTGAGGGGCAGAACGCAAGCGCGGACAATCGGAGCTGGAACTCGAAGAGCTTGCCGCGCGCTTTCCCTGTTCATAAGGTAGGTTGTGCCTGTTCATCTGACCATCCTGGGCAGCGGTTCCGCCGGCAATTGCGCCTACGTGGAGACCGGAGAAACCCGCCTGCTCATTGACGCGGGTTTCAGCCTGCGCCAGATTCGCCAGCGCCTCGCCACCATTGGCCGGGCGCCGGAGAACCTGACCGGGGTTCTGGTCACGCACGAGCACTCGGACCATGTCCGAAGCCTGCCGGGGCTGAACGAGAAGCTCCGCATCCCCGTTTACTGCAACCGGCCGACCCAGGAGGCGGTCGAGTATCAGTACCAGACCCGCCTGGCCTGCCACCTGTTTGCCGCGGGCGCGAGCTTCGAGGTGGGGGACATCCTCGTCGAGACATTCAGCGTGCCGCACGACGCGCAGGACCCGGTGGGTTTCCTGTTGCGCACCAGCGGGGGCAACCTCGGATTCCTGACCGACCTGGGCCACATCAACCGACTGGTGCTGGAACGGGTCCGGCCAGCCCATGCGCTGGTGCTGGAAGCCAACCATGATGTCAAGATGCTGCAGGATTGTCCGCACCGCCCCTGGAGCCTGAAGCAACGCATTCTGGGCCGGCACGGGCATCTTTCCAACGAGGCAGCCGCGGATGCCGCCGAGCAGATCATGTCCGCCGATCTGCGCCATTTGTATCTGGGCCACCTGAGCCACGAGTGCAATCACCCCGAACTGGCCCACCGCGTCGTCAACGAGCGCCTCCAGAAGATCGGCGCCCATCACGTGCGCCTCGAACTCACCTGCCAGGGCCAGCCCTGCCAGACTCTGAGTCTGTGAGGCCGGGCTGATCCAGATGTATCGCCCGCAGAAGATCGAGTCGTTCGATTTGCCCGAGCTGCAGCC
>CAZHEW010000420.1:0-3367 GCA_964531815.1 uncultured Verrucomicrobiota bacterium | reverse complement strand
CGGGCGTCAAATCACCATGCCATGCGGGATCACGCCGTTCTTGGGGATGATGACGATGCCGTCGCGGATGTAGTAGTTCGGGTGGTCGACCATGTCAGGTTTGCCGGCGGGGGAGATCACGACGTTGTCACCGATGCGGGCGTTCTTGTCCACGATGGTGTTTTCGATGCGGCAATTGGCTCCAATACCGATGCGCGGCCGGCCGTCTTTCTCGTGCTGCTTGATGGATTCGAGTGATTCATAGTAGTCGCTGCCCAGGAGAATCACTCGGTTCAAGACCGTCCCGACGCCGACGCTGCTGCGCAGGCCGATGATGCTGCGGGCGATGACGGCGCGGTTGAGGATGCAGCCGTCGGAGATCACTGCGTGGTCAATCTGGGCGCCGTTGATTTTCGAGGCGGGCAGGAAGCGCGGACGGCTGAAGACGGGCGCGGCCATGTCGAAGAAATTGAAGCGGGGCAATTCACTGGCGACATCGAGGTTGGCTTCGAAAAAGGCGCGGATGGTGCCGATGTCCTCCCAATAGCCCTGGAAGACATAGGAGAAGACGCGCAGCTTTTTAATGGCGTCGGGGATGACGTGTTTGCCAAAGTCAGTCAGCTTGTTCTCCATCAAGCTGCGAACGACACTGCGGTTGAAGATGTAGATGCCCATGGACGCCAGGTATAGCTCGCCGCCGCCCTTGATGCCCAAGGGCGCGTGCCAGTCTGGCTGGAGCTTGATTGAATCCAGCACTGCGGGGTCTTTGGGCTTTTCCTCGAAACGCGTGATGCGGCGATCGGCGTCCACCTGCATGATCCCGAGGGACTGGGCCGCGTGCCGGGTGACGGGAATGGTCGCTAGCGTAATGTCGGCGGCGATTTCGGCGTGCTGGCTGATGATGTGCCGAAAATCCATCCGGTAGAGCTGGTCACCGCTCAGGATGAGCAGGTAATCCCACTCGTGGTTCATGAAGTGAATCATGTTCTTGCGGACGGCGTCGGCGGTGCCTTGGTACCACGAAGTGTCGGCATAGGTCTGCTCGGCGGCGAGGATTTCGACGAAGCCGCCGGTGAAGTGGTCGAACTTGTAGGACTGCGAGATGTGCCGGTGCAGGGATGCGGAGTTGAACTGGGTCAGCAAATAGACGCGCCGCAATCCGGAGTTGATGCAGTTGGAGATGGGGATATCAACGAGGCGGTATTTGCCGGCTAGCGGCACCGCCGGCTTGGCGCGTTCCTTCGTCAGCGGGAACAGGCGGGTGCCTTGCCCGCCGCCCATGATTACTGAGAGCACGTTGCTGGTGTTGGTGGTTTGGCGGCTGGTATGTGACATGGCAAAGCTCTGCCCTGTATTTTAGCGGTTAAGGTCGAGTCCTGCAAACGGGTTGTTTACAAAACCGCCGGAACTGTGTTCAGTCGGCTGGGGATCGGCGGCGGGTTTGGTAGACGCCGGCTGGGCCGATGGGGGGTTGGCGACGCGAGATGGCGGCAGGGGGGCCAGTTGTCCGGCTTCGGGCAGGATCGGCGTCTTGGGCCGCTTGTCGCGGGGCAGGGGAGAAACCATCACCTGGATGCCGCGCCCGATCAGTTTGGGCTCGAAGTCCGGGTGCCCGTAAGCAGCAATGTTCGCCAGAAACCTTTGCACGACCTCGAAGCCGAATTCGGTGTGCGCCATTTCCCGGCCGCGGAATCGCAGCGCGACCTTGACCTTCATGTCTTCAGACAGGAACCCGATGGCGTGCTGCAGTTTGACGCTCAGGTCATGCGGGTCAATCTTGGGACTCAACTGCACTTCTTTGACCTTGGTGGCGTGCTGGTGCTTCCGGGATTCCTTGTCGCGTTTGGCCTGCTCATACCGGAACTTGCCAAAATCCACGAGCCGGCAGACCGGCGGGCTGGCGTTCGGCGCGACCTCGACCAGGTCCACGTCGTTGGCGCGCGCCAAGGTGAGGGCCTCACCCAGGGACATCACGCCGAGTTGGTTGCCGTCGCTTCCGATGACCCGGATTTCACGGGCGCGAATCTTGCCGTTAACCCTGACGAACGGACCGGAGGAATAGGAATTGCGTGAAGGAAAGGGGCGACTCAAGACACCCTCGTGGGTTGAGACCGATTCATGCAGTTGTTGTCTGAACCATACAAACAGGCAGACCGCTATAAACGATACCCTTACTTACCTCCCAAGCCTCCTATTGGCAAGTACATAATTGCGCTCAGTAGTCTGTGGGGCAGCCGCGCCGGGGAAGAACGGCTGGGGACTCATCCAGACGTTAGCGATCCCGGCGCAGAAGAAATTCGGCCAGGGCCTCCAGCGCGACGGCTTTGCCCTTAAACCCCCGGAGCGCATCAAAAGCCTGCCGTGTCAACTGAGCGGCGATCCTGCGCGAGCGATCCAGCCCGAGGATGGAGGGGTAAGTGGCCTTTTGAGCTCGGGAGTCCTTGCCGGCAGTCTTGCCGAGTTTCTCGCTCGTTTGGGTCACGTCGAGAATGTCGTCAATCACCTGGAACGCCAGGCCCACGTTATAGCCGAAGCAGGTGAGCGCTTCCAGTTGGGCGGGCGTGCAGTTGGCGCTCATGCCCCCGAGCCGGACGGAACAACCGAGGAGGGCCGAAGTCTTTCGCTCGTGAATGTAGCGAAGCTGTTGGGCGGAAATGCGCTTTCCTTCGTTTTCCAAATCGGCCACCTGCCCGGCGATCAACTGGAGCGACCCGGCGGCGCGGGCCAGTTCGAGGATGATGGCCTGGTGCGAGTAGCGGGGCCAGCCGCGGCAGCGGGCGGCGATTTCAAACGCCTGCGTCAGCAGGGCGTCGCCGGCGAGCACAGCGATCCCCTCGCCGAACACCTTGTGGCTGGTGAGCTTTCCGCGTCGGTAATCATCGTCGTCCATGGCCGGGAGGTCATCGTGAACGAGTGAATAAGTGTGGATGCACTCGACCGCGCATGCCAGGGGCAGAGCCTGGGCCTCGTCGCCGCCGACGGCGGCAGCGGCGGCAAGGCACAAGGCCGGGCGGATGCGCTTGCCTCCGGCAAAGAGCGAGTAACGCATGGCGCGGTGAATAGTGGCCGGCTTGGCAGTCGCGGCTGGCAGGAATCGGTCGAGGGCGCGATCCACGGCTGCGGCGCGGGTGGCGAGAAACTCCGGCAGGTCGAAAGGTTGTGCCGAAGCCGAACCGGTGCTTTTCATAGTGCCGGACATGCGCGGTCGTTGTAGAGAAAGCCAATCGCTGCGGCAAGCATTGAGAATATTTATATTGCGTCGGGGGGCGGGGCAGTTAGTATATTGTGCTCGATTCTGGACACCTGAGCTTTGAACGCTGAATTTGTAAAAAAGGCATTGGAGAAGGTTGGCAACCCCAACGTTCTGGTCAACCTGATTTCACGGCGC
>CAZHEW010000419.1:0-3387 GCA_964531815.1 uncultured Verrucomicrobiota bacterium | reverse complement strand
CCGGGCCCGGGAACAAAAGCAAACGGCTGAATTAGTAACGGTCGCGACCGCGGCCACCGTAGCCGCGATTGCCACCGCCGGCCGGACGTTCTTCGCGGGGCCGGGCGATGTTGACGGTCAGTTTTCTGCCCCCGAGTTCCTTGTTGTTCAAGGCCTGGATGGCCTTTTCTGCCTCTTCGGGGCTGCCCATGGTAACAAAAGCAAACCCGCGGGGACGGCCGGTGGCACGGTCCATCATCAGGTTGGCTTCGACGACAGTGCCGTGGGCGGCAAAGGCGTCCTGCAGGTCATTTTCCGTGATGTTGAAGGAAAGGTTCCCAACAAACAGTTTCGCGCTCATTCGATATCTCTAACTACTGTCCTAGACTAACTTTTGCTCTCTCCAGACTGTTCCCGATCATCGGGTTTCAAATCATCACTGAACTGAGTTCACCTGAAGATTTACCATGCCATGGGATTGACAAGCTATCTAACAGACGTGCCAAGACTGACACTTCTCTGCAAATACGCAAGCCTCTTTTTGTCCTGAATTGCAGCGCAGCTCAAGGGGGCGGGTTTCGGAAAGACCCCGGCCCGGAGCCATCTCTCCGCGCGTGCGGTCTATTCTGCTGCGGCAGGGACAGAAGTTGTTGGGCTTTGAACTCACGGATTGGACATCAATAGCGGCGCTGCTATCCTGCTGCCATGACTCAATCCGGATACCGAGAGGCTATTGCTGATTATATTCGCGCCCAGGCGAAGCCGCCGGACAAGTTCAGCCACCAACCCCGCCTTTACCGGCTCGCGAGACGGTTGGCGGAAGGCAAGCCTTACGATGACGACGTTCTGTATGCGGCGGCGTGGATGCACGACCTTGGCGTGTTCTTCGGGCACCGTCCGGAAGCCCGAGCCGAGTTGGCGGCTTGGGACCACGTGGCGTATGCCGCCAGCAGGGTGCCCGCGATTCTCAAGCAATTCGGGTTTCCGGAAGCCAAGATTCCCGCCACCATTGAGGCTATCCGGACGCATCTTCCGTCGCGCAAACCGACTACTTTTGAGGGCACGCTGCTGCGGGATGCCGATCTTCTGGAACAACTCGGGGCGGTCGCGGTTCTCCGCGTCGTCAGCAAGGTGGGGCGCGACACGAGGTTCGAGCGGCATGCGGACGCGGTTGAAGGGCTGCGCCGCAACCTGGAGTACCTGCCCGCACAGCTCGAACTGGCCTCAGCGCGCCGCCTTGCTGAACCGCGCATCAAGATACTCAAGGCCTTTCTGGAGGCTGTCGAGGCCGAGGTTGATAGCAGTGATCTTTGATTCAAGGTTCCTAACCAATAGAGGCTCTCCCGCTTGATCATGCCCGTGAGACCCAACGCTTTTGATTTGCTGGATAGAGTTCGGCGGCAAAACCCCGTCGTGCATCACCTGACCAACCTGGTGACGATTTACGACTGCGCCCAAGTGCTCAAAACGCTGGGCGCGTCTCCAGTGATGGCCCACGCGCGCGAGGAAGCCGCCGAGATGGCCCAAATCGCCTCCGCCCTGGTCCTTAATATAGGCACTCTGACGACAGGCCTGGTCGAGGCCATGAAGCTGGCGGCCCGAAGCGCCGACCGTAAGGGCATCCCAGTGGTCTTGGATGCCTGCGGAGCCGGCGCGACCGCCTTGCGCGATCAGAAATGCCTGGAACTCCTGAACGAGGTCAGGGTGGATGTGATCAAGGGCAACGCTTCTGAAGTTGCCAAGCTCGCGGGGGAGAACGTCAGGACCCGGGGCGTGGATGTGACTGAAGTTGGCGCCGACCTGGTATTGCTTGCGCAGAGACTGGCGAGCCAACGCAAGGCCGCCGTGGTGATCACCGGTGAATCGGACATCGCCACGGACGGGAAGAACACCTGCCTCGTCAAGAACGGCCACCCCATGATGACGCGCGTGGTCGGGACGGGATGCATGGCGGCATCAGTTGTTGGAGCCTTTGCGGCGGTGGAACGCGACCCGGTCCTGGCCGCCGCGTGTGCGCTTGCTTGCTACGGCATCGCAGCGGAGATTGCCGCCGAACAGGCATCCGGCCCCGCCTCGTTCAAGGAGCGGCTTTTCGACTGCCTCTACAACCTGGACCGGCAAACCGTGGACCGCAGGCAAAGAATTGACACCCTCCCGCAGTTGCCTCCAAGCGGCTAACACTACTTGCGCACGGATTCGACGTGCTTGCCGCGAATCTCCTGGGCGCGGAAATCCCAGAGCAGCCAGTCGTCATCTGGCACAAACCGGTCGAGCTTGCTATCCCACTTTTTCGGCAGCCGCTGGTTGAGCCTCTCGATGAACGGCAGCAGCGGGCGTTTGGGCGGAAACCGGCGCTCGTGCCGGTCAATCGGGATGTCCTCCCCCCAGCCAAAGCGCTTGCGATAGGCCGCGAAGCCGAAACCATCGAAGAAGTTCTCTCCGCCGACCAGTGGAATGTACCAAAGGCTGGGGATACCCCCCGGGTTTTCCTTGATCGGAATTTCCCGTTCCAGACGCGCCAATAGCTCCTGGCCCGCCGGGTCGTCGGCCAGGTGCGCGCGCAACTCATGCAGCGCAGGGAACACGATGGGCGGGCTGACGAAGAGCACCGGCTTGTGTTGTAGCGTCGCCATGATGATCTCGTGCGGCGTGCCGACGCTGTAAATGTTCGTCGGGCAATACGAAATGCTGAAATCACTCGTGTCCACCATCCGCAAGTCAATGTGCAGGGTCTCCCAGAATTGCCTGGCGCACCACGCGCGGGCCTGCGCGCCGCGCTTGCCGCCGGCATAAGTCCACCGCTTTCGGATGCGGTCGCCGCTCTTAACGTCCTCCCGCCCATATTCGTGCAGCCCCCGAACCTCCGGCTTGAACCAGGGATCGAACACAGTGACCCCCATCGTCTGCAGGAACTGGCTGACCCGATTGCGCCAGCCCGACTGCTTTTCCGTCACGCGCGACGCCACAAAATCCATTGGCCCGGAAAGATAGACGCGGGCCCCGCGCAACAAATCGCCTTTGCCTTTCAAGATCGGCATAATTCACATTTAAGGGCGAACAGATGCCTGGCTCAAGCCTCTTCGGTTCCTCGCATCTCCGGTTTGCCCGCTTCCCTGGGGGAGCCATGCTTTGCCTTCGGGCTTGGCAACGCCCGCGCGTTCGACCATACAATGTCCCCGCATTGAACTTCTCAACCCCGCAACACTTATGAATTCGCTCCGCCTCGTTAGCCCATCGTTGCTGATGCCTCTTATCTCGCTCATCGCGGCACCTTTAGTCGCTCAGGTCGCCGAGTCACAAGTCCAGCGCGACCAACGCATGGCCTGGTTCCGGGATGCCCGGTTCGGCCTCTTCATCCACTGGGGCGTCTATTCTGTTCCCGCGGGCGAGTGGAACGGCCAGACCAAC
>CAZHEW010000418.1:0-3389 GCA_964531815.1 uncultured Verrucomicrobiota bacterium | reverse complement strand
GTTGAGGTAGTGCTGGCCGGGGTAGTTCCAGGAGTAGTCGTAGCGCATGCCGTTGGCCATCAGCTCCCGGAAATACTGCGGGTAGGTGTACCACATGCCAATCGCTCGGTGCAGCGCCGACTCGATCCCCGCGGCGTTGAAATCGTTGAACACGTAGCCGTTGCGCTCATGGTAGGGCCGGTCGGCGTGGTTGGCATCAAAGACGGTGTCCGCCAGGCCGCCCGTCGCGCGCACGACGGGCACGGCGCCGTATTTGAGCCCGATCATCTGCGTCAGACCGCACGGCTCGAACTGGCTCGGCACCACGATCATCTCGGCCCCGGCATAGACCAGGTGCGAGAGTTCCTCGTTGAAGCTCAGCTCGATGTGGCAGTCCGGGTTGTCGTTGTAATGCTGCTTCAGGCGCGCGAAGTGATGCCCAATGGCCCCATCCGGACTCGTCCCCAGCAGCACGAACTGCGTCCCGTGTTGCAGACAGTAATGGATAGCGTGGGTGATCAGCGGCACGCCCTTCTGGTGGTCCAGCCGGCCAATGTAGGCGACGATCGGCTTGAGTGCGTCCCGCAACCAGAACCGCTGCCGCAGCGCCCGCTTGTTCTCGTACTTGTCATCGAGCGAGTTGATGCCGTACTGGCGCGGAATGTGGCGGTCAATCTCCGGGTTCCAGACCTCGTAATCCACGCCATTCAGAATGCCCCCCACCTTGCCGCGGTGCACCTGCAGCGTATGGCCCAACCCGAAACTCTGGTTCGTGTTCAGCATCTCCCAGGCGTAATGGGGCGAAACGGTGGTGATGAAGTTGGAATACACGATGCCGCCCTTCATCAGGTTGAGGGCGCTGTGATTGAAATTGTCCTGCAAGCGGTCCTGGTGAAAGAAGTAGGCGTGCCGGTTCAGGCCGGTGCCGCGCAGAACGTACTCCCCGGTGATGCCCTGGTGCTGGAGGTTGTGCAGCGTGTAACAAACCCGCGGATGGGTCATGCCGACGTGTTGGTACATCTCGTAGAGCAACACCGGCACCAGCCCCGTCTGCCAGTCGTGGCAGTGAATTATGTCCGGATGCTTGTTGCTCTTGAGCATGAATTCCAGCGCCGCCTTGGAGAAGAACGCAAATCGCTGGTCGTCGTCGCGCTGCCCGTAGAACACGCGGCGGTGGAAGAAGTTCTGGTCCGAGTGCGGCTCGATGAAGAAGCATTTCCGCCCGTGCACGAACCCGAAATAGACGCTGCAATGAACCGCTCCGCCATACCACGGCACCCACAGGTCTTTGAAAGCGAGCTGCAGGTTGAAAACCTGGTCATAGCGCAGGCAGTCGTACTTGGGCAGAATGATCTCGACCGAGTTGCCGCGTATCTCCAGTTCCCGGCTCAGACCGAACACAACATCGCCCAGCCCCCCGACCTTGGCCACCGGCGCGCACTCGCTTGCTATCTGGATAATGTACATGATGCGGTTATACGGTTACCTCGTTCCAAAGGCTGCATGAGCATCGCAGGCCGGCGCGCCACGCAACGATGTAATTCCTGGAACCCATGTAACTCCCCGGCTCACGCCTTGCCCAGCGCGTTTATCGCGGTGTCCAGCAGGTAATAGGCCTGCTCGAGATCGTCGAAGGACCGGTGCACCCAACGGCTGCCCCAGTAGAAGTTGCAACTCGTCTCCGCGGCCAGCAGATGGTCGAACGCGCGCACAATCAGGTGCCGCACCTCGTCCGCATTGGCCAGCCTCCCCTGACGCTGGTCGAAGCCCCGCTTCACCTGCCAGTAATACTCGCTGGCCCGCCGCACCTCGTCCCAGCCCTTCTTTTGCAGGAGTGAGCCGGTCCACTGCGTGAAGTCGCCGCCCCAGTGGTGCTCCGTGTTCCACGCTCCGGGATGCACCTCCACTTCCTCCGTTGGCGGATGCTTTTCCAGGTATTGGCTGATGTGGATGGGCGTGAACCCCAGCGTTCCCGCCCGGAACCGGTCGAGGATCGGCCGGTAGAAGAAGCCCCAGAACCCGCTCTCGACCTTGGTAGTGCGGAACCAGCCACCGTTCTCGCCGTCCGTCCAGGTCGTCACCAGCGCCGGGAAATTGCAGTGCCTGGTTCGCTCATACACCTCGTGCTGGAACCACCCCGGGTCCGTGCCCGAGAGCTGCGCGTTGGACAACTCCCGGTCCCGCGGCACCACGATGATCTCCGCTCCCCCGTGCCGCGCCCGGTAAGGCCGGTAGCGCAGTTCCTCCCATCGCATCTCGCGCTTCGGCTTGATGTAGATAGAATCCACGAGCACGTACTTGTAGCCGTGCCGCGCCAGCAGCGGGATCATCTCCATGCAGAAGCCCATCTCCGGCGGCCAGAAGCCCGCGAACTTGTCCCGCCCCAGCAAATGCCGCCCCAGCCCCTGCCACCACTCCGTCTGCGCGTCCCAGTCCGCCGGCGGCGCCAGCGGATACACCGGGTGATACAGCCCGCTCCCCAGAAACTCGATGTTCGACCGCCGAAACCGGCTCAGGAAGTCCTCCACGTTCACGACGTCCGCGAACGTCTGCCGCACCCCGGCGTCTTCGAGCTGCTTGAGCAGCGTGCCCGAGAAACTCACGTGCAGCCGCGCCACGTCCTCGTAGCCTTCCAGCATTCGCGTGGTCCGGTCGTAGCACCAGAGAATCTGCCGGGCCTCCCAGCTCTCGCCCGAGTTATGGAGCGCCACGAGGTTGCCCGGCGGCTGGTGCATGTGCAGTCCCAAGGCATGATAGACTTCCGCCATAAAGAGTGCTTATTATCGTCCAGCCCAACCTACAGGCTCAAGCCTGAACTTCAAGTGTTGGAGCATCGCGCCACAAGGCGAAGCCGCTTTGCCCTGAGTCGCCGAAGCGGAATTTGCCCTCTGGGCGATTTGTTACATGGCTCCCTTGGTGTGGGCTACCGCCAGCCCGCTTTGGCCCCTCCCAGCCCTCTTGGGAGCGAAGGGCGCCCCCTTCCCCGCACCTCGCCCACTCGGCCAACTGCAATGCTCGGCTTGGGTTTTGGTTCGCCGGCCGAGCGCAGCAACGGCGGCGGTTTGCTTGTTACTCGCCGCCCTGCGCCTTTTCTTCCCCCGCGCCGAGCAGCAGCACCTTCTCACGCCGATCGGCGAGCAAGACTTGACCGCCTTCTCCGCCGCCGGCCTGCGGCGTTCCCTCCCGACTGGCAGGGTTGGAAACAGGCTTGGCCTCGGGCCGCGCCACCGGCGCCTGCTCCGGCGCCGCCTGCGCGTCCGCCGCCGTAGTGTCCGCCACCCGTTCGGGACGGAAGACCAGGATGCTCAACGGCGGCAGGACGAAATCAGCGGAGCACGGCTGCCCGTGCCACGGCCTTTCTGCTGCCACGACCCCGCCCAGGTTCCCCATGTTGCTGCCGCCGTAGGCCG
>CAZHEW010000417.1:0-3389 GCA_964531815.1 uncultured Verrucomicrobiota bacterium | reverse complement strand
TAGAAGAATCGCTCGCCTCCGCAGACTCGGCCTTATGTAAGCGCCATTCCCCCTGCCGGGGTGGAGCGCCGACTCCACGCAGCTACCGGTGGTCGTTTTTCCCCCCACTGCCCCGAAACGACCACCGGCCACCCTCTGCCAACCCTGCCGGGTTGGCCTGCAGCCGAAATGGCGGCGAGAGCCCAGCCAGACAGCCTCGAGTGCGTACGCTTGAGCACCCCTGGCGGCTGGCCCCAAGCCAGGCGGTTTGGCGGTTCACCGGCGGAAGGTAAAGCTGTGGAGCTCCGCATTCTTGAGCTGAAAACCCAACACGATTGTCTCCGTGAATTTGTATCAGAGCGCGGAAGTCGTTGCCCCAACCGGCGGGGCGGCTTAACTTCCCGGCCCATGGTACGACTGGTCTTGTTCGACATTGACGGCACGCTGATCCACACGGGCGGCGCGGGAATGCAGGCGTTTGCCCGGACGTTCGCCGAGGAGTTCAATGCGGCGGACGGGTTCGACCGGTTGAAGTTCGCCGGGCGCACCGACACGGGCCTGGTGCGGGAGTTCCTCGGCTTCCATCACATCCAGGCGACACCGGAGCACCTGGAGCGCTTTTTCTCCCGTTACGTCTTCTGGCTGGACCACATCCTGCGCGAGAGCCAGACGGCCCTCTGCCCAAACGTGTGGGAGTTCCTGCGCGCGCTGCAGGCGCTGCCGCGGGCGCCGTTGCTGGGCCTGCTCACCGGCAACATCCGGCTCGGCGCGGAAATCAAACTGCGCCATTTCCAGCTCTGGGACGTGTTCCAAACCGGCGGGTTCGGCGACGACCATGAGGACCGGGACCGCATTGCCGCCCTGGCGCATCAGCGGGCCAGCCGCATCCTCGGGACTGCGTTGCGCGGCGACGAGGTGTTGGTGGTTGGCGATACGCCGATGGACATCCGCTGTGCGCGAGCCATCGGCGCGAAGGCGCTGGCGGTGGCGACGGGCGGGGCGAGCCTGCAGGAATTGAAACGGCATCAACCCGATTGGGCATTGCCGGATCTGCGGGCGATCACCGCCCGGGAAGTGGTTGCTTAAGGCCGCTCAGTGCCGGTGCGGGCCGCCGCCGCAGCAGCCGCCGCAGGCGCCGCTGGTGCTGACATCGCACGCCGGCGTCGCGCAGCCGGGTGTGGCCGCCACGGACGCGGCAAACGTTGACAGCTTCTTGGAGAGCCTGGCCGAGCCGCAATGCGGGCACGTGGTCCCCTGCCAACGGCTGGAACGGACCAGGATTTCACTGTCTCGCTCGCACTTGTCGCAATGAAACTCGTAAATCGGCATGGGCTTAAGCTAGCCGTCCCTTTCCGAAAGCTCAAGCTGGCGTTTCCAGCGCCCGTATCATCGGCTGCGCCGGGCGCAGATGCGTCAGCGCATAGAGCATCAGGTAGGTGAGGAACAGGAACGCGCCAAACAGGACGGGGAAGGCCAGCGAGTTGGGATTGGCCAGCGGGTCGGCGACCCAGTTGCCAATGCCTCGATAGAGCTGACGCGGCTTGAACAGAACGTCCCAACTGTTAAAGCGCATAAACCGGCCCAGGTAAATGCCAAAGCCCGTCAGGGCCGCGACGGCGGCAATGAACCCCCAGCTCGCCGCGCGCCCGACCATGCGCTCGACGACCGATTGCATCAGGTAGAGCGACACAAACCCCAGCACCAGCCCCGTCAGGGCGCAAAGCAGGACCAGGCTTAAGTCCACCCAGAAGGCCGGGTAGAACCGGGTCGTCAGATGCACCAGATCGGTGAAGATGTAGGGCGCATTGGGAAAGAAGAGCAGCCATGCCCCCGCCAGCCCCAGGAAGCGCCAGTCCCGTCCTGAGCCACGGTGGTAGTTTTCGGACGCCAGCAAGGCGAACACCATTGGCAGCCAAGCCAGGAACAGGTTCCAAATGAGGAACGAGTAGCGGACATTCGAGGTCCACGCGATCCGCGCCACCACCAGCGCCACACTGGCGCCGGAGGCGAAAACCAGGGCCAGCACCGGCATGGCGGTCTCGTGCTTCAAAGCAAGCTTCAACATCTTCATAAGGGAACTGCTATCTCTGGACGCTGAACCGGGAGGTCCTGCTCAATGTTTCCTTGCCGGCGCCGGGCGCCTCCGGCTCAGGCCCGATCCCGCGCATACCAGTCAATGTTCCGCGTGAACCAGATCACCACGGCCAGCACCGCGAACAGCCCGCCCGCGCCGAGGAGCAAGGCGTAATCCTGCAACTGGAGCGCCACGTAAAGAAAGCCGTAGCTGCCGGCCAAAAGACCCGCGACGATGAAAGTGCGTCCGCCGCTCTTCAGCATCCTGGCGCTGTGAAAACAGATCAGCAGCGTCGTCGCGCCCGCCGCCGCCAGGTAGGCGAGGCCAAACGGGATGAATTCGGAAAGCGAGAGCAGCCCGAGATAGAACAGGCAGAGCGCCACCCCCACAATGGCGTATTGGAAGGGGTGAATCCTGAGCGCCGCCAGCAGCTCGAACAGGAAGAACGCCGCAAAGACCAGCACGATGAACAGCGCGCCGTACTTGATCGCCCGTTCCGTGTTGCGATAGGAGTCAATGCCCGAGAGAAAGTTCACCCCGAAGAGCGAGGCTTCGACACCGCTCGGAGTCAGGCAGGGCTCGGGCGTCTGGCTGGTCCACTGCTGCGGGAAGTTGCGCCCGTAGTAGGACACTTGCCAGGTGGCCTCGAAACCGTCCGCCGTCACCTTGCGTTCCGTCGGCAGAAACGTCCCGCAGAAACTTGGGTCCGGCCAGGGCGACGTGAGCTTCACCGTGGTCTGCGACCCCATCGGCGCGAAGCTCAATCCCCCGCTGCCGTTGAGCGAGAGCGCGAGCCGGAAGGGAATCGGCGCCTCGCTGCCGCGCACGTCGCCCACGGCGGCAAACACGCCCGACTGCACCCCGGCCCCGGACTGGAACCCGCCCAGTTTGCCTCCCGGTGATAGGGGATACGATTTCTCTCCCCACTTGAGATGCAGCGTTTCCTTCACCCCGCGCAGGTCCGGGATGGCGAAGGCGACCAGTGCGTCTTCCCACAACACCTCCTCCGGCTTGATCCGTAGGCGGGCAAAGTCGGGCCGCGCAAACTCCCCTGCGAAGTCCAGCTTCCCCGTGTACACCACCGCCTGGTAAATCCCCCGGCGCAACCGCATCGGTTGGACATCGCCCGTGACCACGAGATTGGTTGGCAGGAAATAGGCATTGGCCGTGACCAGGTCCACGACCTCGACCTTCTCAATCTTGCCGCCCGCGCCCGGCTGTTCCTTCCACGACTTCGCCGCGTAGCGATAGGGCACGATGAGGACCGGGCCCACGAGCTTCTGGTCGCGGCCCCAGCTTGAAGTGATGTCCGTCACCGCCTCGTTCCGCCGCCCCA
>CAZHEW010000416.1:0-3405 GCA_964531815.1 uncultured Verrucomicrobiota bacterium | reverse complement strand
ATGAACCGTCAGGCCGATCCCCGGCTCAGCTTGCTGACTGCGTAGGTCCAGCATGCTTCGCCTGCCCATCACCGTCTTGTCCGTCTCCTCGGAGCCGAAGGCATGGGTGCCGAATACCTCACTGGTGAAGAGGCAAACCACGCAATCCAAGTGTCGAAGATCGCGAAGAGATGCATCAAAGGGCGCGCCCGGATTCGCTGCGGCGAGTCAGCGGTGGGCCATGAAGTAGAGCACGGGAACCGCCATGCGGCTGATTAGCAGCGAGGCGATTTCTCCCGCCATCAGCGCAATGGCCAAGCCTTGGAAAATGGGATCCGCCAGGATCACGCTGGCACCGACCACCACCGCCAGCGCCGTCAGAAGCATGGGCCGGAACCGCACCGCGCCCGCGTCCACGACCGCCTCGGCCAGCGGCATTCCCTCGGCCAGGCGCAGTTCGATGAAGTCCACGAGGATAATGGAATTGCGCACAACGATGCCGGCGCCGGCCATAAAGCCAATCATGGAGGTGGCGGTGAAGAACGCACCCATCAACCCGTGCGCTGGCAGGATGCCCACCAGCGAGAAGGGAATCGCCATCATGACAACCAGGGGGGTCAGGAACGACCGGAACCAGCCAACCATGAGAATGAAGATCAACACCAGCACTGCGGCGAAGGCCGATCCGAGGTCGCGGAAGACCTCGATTGTGATGTGCCATTCGCCGTCCCATTTGATTGCCGGGGCGTCGTCGGTGAACGGTTGGGTCGCGTTGTAGATTCTGAGACGCGCTTCACTGCCGCCGAATTGCCTGGCGTCAACCGCGGCAAGGGCCTGGTTCATTTTCTGGATCGCATAGACGGGGCTCTCGATCTCACCTGCCACGTCGCCGATGACGTAAGTCACGGGCATCAGATTCTTGTGATAGATGCTTTTGTCCACCTGCCCGATTTCCACCCTGACCAGTTCGCGCAACGGCACCAGAACAGTGGCCGGATCGGTTCCGCGAACGCGCAGGGCAAGCAAGTCATCTGGGGAGGTGCGCAACGATTGCGGCAGGCGCACCATGATGAGCAGGTCTTCTTTCTCGCGCGGCAAATGGAGCAGATCCACGGCAGCGCCGCCAACAGCCAGCTTCAAGGTCTGCGCGATGTTCTCCTCACTAATGCCGTGGAGCGCGGCCTTTTCCTTGTCTACGATAAACCGCGCCTTGTCCTGGCCCGCCTCAATGTACCAGTCGGTGTCAACCACCCCTTTGGTGCTGCGGAAGATTTCAATAAGCTTGCGCGCCAGCACGAAGCGGCTCTCAGCGTTCGGCCCATAGATCTCTGCCACGAGGGTTTGCAGGACCGGCGGACCCGGCGGGACTTCAGCCACGGCAACCCGCGCGCCGTACTTGGTGGCGATGTCCCGGACGCGCAACCGGACCCGTTTGGCAATATCGTGGCTCTGCGCTTTGCGCTCGCCTTTGGGCACAAGGTTGACTTGCAGGTCGGCGATGTGCGGGCCGCGGCGCATGAAATAGTGGCGCACCAGGCCATTGAAATTGAAGGGCGCGGCAACCCCAATATAGATCTGGTAATCTGTGATTTCAGGTTCGAGGCGCACAGCGGCAGCAATTTCGCAGGCCGCCTTAGCAGTCAGTTCCAGCGCGCTGCCCTCGGGCATGTTCAGGATGATCTGAAACTCGCTCTTGTTGTCGAACGGCAGCATTTTCACTTTCACCCAGCCCAACCCGACCGTCGCCAGGGATACCAGCAGCAGCACAAAAACGCCTGCGAGGAAGGCGAGCCGCCAGCGGGCCCTGGCAATCATCGGTTCCATGAAGCGCCGGTAGAGACGGGTAAAAAAATCCTCCTCGTGCTCGAAATGGGAGTGAGGCCTGCCGGTTGCTGCGGTGCCCGGAGCGGCCTCGGCAACGCGGGCATATTTCCGTCCCCAGCGCAGGATGCGTATCGCCGCCCAGGGCGTGACGATGAAAGCAATCGCCAGCGACCAGAACATCGCCGCGCTGGAGCCAATGGGAATGGGCCGCATGTAGGGCCCCATCAGCCCGCCGACGAACGCCATCGGCAGCACCGCCGCGATGACGGCAAAGGTGGCAAGAATGGTCGGGTTGCCGACTTCGCTGACCGCCTCGACGGCGATGGCCGACCAGGGGCGCCCCTTGTTGTGCGGCAGGTGGAAGTGGCGCACGATGTTTTCAACCACCACGATGGCGTCGTCCACCAGGATGCCGATGGAGAAGATCAGGGCAAATAGGGTGATGCGGTTGAGCGTGTAGCCATAAAGGAAGAACACGAGCAGTGTCAGTGCCAGGGTGCACGGTATGGCGATGCCGACAATGAACGACTCGCGCCAGCCCAGCGTCAGCAAGATGAGCAACGACACGCCGATGACAGCTATGCCCATGTGCAGCAGCAGTTCATCCGACTTCTCCTCCGCCGTCTGACCGTAGTGGCGGGTAACGGTCATTTGCACGTCGTTGGGGATCACCCGACCCTTAAGCGTCGCCACCTTGTCGAGCACCGCGCGGGCCACCGAGATTGCATTCGCGCCGGGGCGCTTGGCGATGGTCAGGGTCACAGCGGGTTGTTCGCTGGCCACCGCCGAACGCGCCGCGCCAGCTCCGAAGAACACATACTGGCTCGGCTCTTCCGGCCCATCCACAATTTCCGCCACGTCTCGCAAGTAAACCGGCCTGCCTCCATGCACGCCGACCACAACACCGCCAGCGTCCTGCGCGCTGGCGAGGAAGCTGCCGGTTTGGAGCAGGACTTCGCGGTTCTGGCCGGTGAGAGGCCCTGCTATGAGCTGCCGGTTCGCAGCCTGCAACCGCGGGAGAAGCTCGGCCGCGCTGAGGTTGCGCGATGCGAGCCGAGCCGGGTCCAGCACGACACGCAATTGCCGACGCTCGCCGCCGATAAGCATGGTCTCGGCTACGCGCGGCACCTGCTTCACCTGGTCGTCTACTTCAGCCACGATGCGGCGCAGCGTATAATGGTCGCGCCCCGCCCCGTGGAATGTGAGCGCGAGGATAGGCACATCGTCAATCGAGCGGGGTTTGATCAGCGGGTACGAAACGCCAAACGGGATGCGGTCGAAGTTGGCCTGCAGTTTCTGGTTGAGATGAACCAGGCTGCGTGTGATGTCTTCGCCCACCTTAAAGCGCACGATGGCCAGACACTCGCCTTCGCGCGATGTGGAGTAGATGTATTCGACGCCTGGGATTTCCCAGAGCAGCTTCTCCATGGGCCGGGTGGCGCGCTCCTCGACCTCTTTAGCGCTGAAGCCCGGCATCGCGACCAGCACATCAATCATCGGCACCTTGATCTGCGGCTCTTCCTCGCGCGGGAGAAGCCACGTCGCTGCCGCGCCCAGCAGGATCGAACTGATCACCAGCAGCGGGGTCAGCTTCGAGTCAAT
>CAZHEW010000415.1:0-3428 GCA_964531815.1 uncultured Verrucomicrobiota bacterium | reverse complement strand
ATACAGCGGAAGCCATTGGTCTAAACTCGCGCGCCTCCGCTCTACTCGACCAGTTGACCACGAACGCGCATTGCCTGTGTGGACCTGCCCAAAATGCGGGGAGAATCTGGAGGACGATTTCGCCTCCTGCTGGAGGTGCGCCGGTCCGCCGGACCGGACTCCACCGCCGCCATGGTGGCGGCGACGGGCGCAGCGGCTCACGTTGCGATTTTGTGCCTCGGCCGCGTTGGCTTCCGTTTTCGCGGTTGCGATTGCCGAAGGCCTGAACGCGCTGCGAGAGGTGAACCGAGGTCCCCGTTATTACCAAGGGTATATTGGCCACATCTCCACTTCACTTTACTGGACTTATCTGGCCGCTGCCGCCCTGGTAACCTTCCTGGCGCTGTTGCTTCTGGTGAAACTTCGGGTTCCAGACTGGTTGGCCTGGCTTGGCTGTGTTCTCCTCTGGATCCTCTGGGTTTCGTCGCGCGGCCAGGTCAGATACTGATGAGGCGGTTCAACTCTCCCGCACCCGCGCAGCGTCCAGCACCTGCGGGCGCCCAAAAGCAACTTCTCATCAGCAACGCATTCAGCAGCGCCTGCGCGTTAACCAACTTCCCGGCCAGTGTGTTTCTTGATTCATTCATGCCCCAGCCGTCTGCCCCGGCCTGACAAGCCTGTCAACCACACGCGCCAATACCGCGCCCCACCGCAAACGCCTCGACGCCCGCTTCCGAAGCGGATACGCTCGCACCGAATCGCATGGACCTGGTAAAGTCCAAAGAGTTGCTGACCACGGGGAGGTCTTCACGCCCCCGTGGATGGTCGAGGCGATGCTCAATCTGGTGAAGGGCGAAACCGAGCGTTCAGTGCCGAGGACTCGCTCTTTTCTCAACTCGGCAAGCACGAGATCTTCACGCCCGCCAAAACCTATCCGCCCATGACCGTCAGTGAACTCGTCGCCGCAACGCCGGAGCCAACACTATGAAGGACCGTGTTTCCGCCCCAGCGGGGCATGCTGCGAAAGCCAAGGGCAACGCCCTGGGTGGGGGCGGGGGCGATGCGAGCTTGCGGAGGACTTCGACCTTTGGTCTGGCCTCGTGCCATGCTAGCTTGCGGCATGCGAACAGTCCTTGTCGGTTTGCTCGGGGCCCTGGGGCTCGCGGGGCAACTTGTGGCGGCCACCAATCCTGGCCCCGGGATCACCAGTTCGTCAGCCGCCTCCCAGCCTGCGGCGAACGCTGCCGTCGAGCAGGAGTTCAAGAAGTTGATGGAGGAGGACGACGCGGCGCAGGCGGACGTGGACCAGTGGATTCGTGACAATGAAGCGGCGGCGTCCCGCGGCGCCGCCGTGCCGAAGGCCGACCTGGAGCGGCGGATTCGCGAGCGCTTCAAGCCGGTGCGCGAGGCCTACAACGACTTCCTGGTGCGCCATCCCAACCACGCCCGGGCCCGCCTTGCCTACGGCAGTTTCCTGGGCGACTTTCATGACAACGCCGGGGCGCGCGAGCAATGGGAAAAGGCGCTGGCGCTCAATCCCAAAGACCCGGCCGCCTATAACAACCTGGCCAATCTCTACAGCCAGACCGGCCCGCTCGACAAGGCCTTCGATTACTACACCAAGGCCATCGAGCTGAACCCGCGGGAGCCGCTCTACTATCGCAACCTGGGCGACGTCGTTTACCTCTACCGCACGAACGCCATGGCGTATTACGGCCTCGGCGAGCAGCAGGTTTACGACAAGGTGCTCGAACTCTACCGCAAGGCCCTGAGCTTCGACCCGACCGACTTCCCGCTGGCTTCAGATGTGGCGCAGATTTACTACGGCATTAAACCGCTGCGGATCGAAGAGGCGCTGAAGTCATGGACGAATACGCTGGCGCTGGCCCATGACGAAATCGAGCGCCAGGGGGTGTATCTGCACTTCGCCCGGCTCAAGCTCCAGACCAACCGCTTTGCCGAAGTCCGCGCCCATCTCAACGCGGTCACGAATGCGATGTACAACGTGTTGAAGCAGCGCCTGACGCGCAGCCTGGAGGAGCGGGAGAGGGAAGCGCAAGGCACCAACGCGCCGCCGGCGGGCCGCGTTCGGGAGGGCGAGCGTCCCCGCGAGCCCTGATTCGCCTGGCCGCCCCGCCGGCCAGGGCGCGCGCGGACGCTCGCCCTCCCGACGCGGCGGTCCAGCTACAGCCGGAACCGGGTCTTGGTCTGGAGGGCCTTGTGCAGGGCCTCCTTGACGGCGTCCAGCCGCGCGGGCAGCTCGATGGGCTCGTTGGCGTGGCGGCTCGGGAAATCGAGCTGGCGCTGGTGATACTTCACTTTCATCTCGACGAACTTGAGCCCGTGGGCGGTGGAGATCACCACGACGCGGTCGGACTTGTTGATCTGGCCGGCCTTGAGCAGCTTGAGGAGCACTGCCAGGGCCACGCCGGTGTGCGGGCAGTTGAACATCCCGGTGCGATCGCCCAACGCCGCCGCGTCGGCCAGTTCTTCCTCGGTGGCCTGCTCGACGATGCCGTTGAACTGCTTGAGAGTGCGCACGGCTTTCTCGAAGCTGACCGGGTTGCCGATCTGGATGGCGCTGGCCAGCGTCTTCTGGGCCTGGACCGGCTCGAAGGTCTCGAAGTTGCGCAGGTAGGAGAGGTAAAGCGGGTTGGCGCGCTGCGCCTGCGCCACCACGATGCGCGGCAGCTTCGCGATCACCCCGAGGTCCTTCATCATCAACAGCCCTTTGCCGAGCGCGGAGACGTTGCCCAGGTTGCCGCCGGGGATGATGATGACGTCGGGCACTTCCCAGTCGAATTGCTGCACGATCTCGATGCCGACGGTTTTCTGGCCCTCGACGCGGAGCGAGTTCATCGAGTTGGCCAGGTAAAGCGTTGGGTCTTTGGTGATCTCCTGCACCAGCTTCATGCAGCCGTCGAAGTCCGTGTCCAGGTAGAGCACCAGGGCGTCGTTGGAGACGGGCTGGATCAACTGCGCGATGGAAATCTTGCCGCGGGGCAGCAGCACCACGGATTGGATGCCCGCCGCGGCGCAATACGTGGCCAGCGCCGCCGAGGTGTCGCCCGTCGAGGCGCACGCCACCGCCTTGATCGGCGCGCCTTCGGAGATCATCTGTTTGACCTGCGAGACCAGGACCGTCATGCCCAGGTCCTTGAACGACCCGCTGTGGGTGTTGCCGCACAGCTTGATCCACAGGTTTTCGAGGCCGATGATCTTGCCGAACCGCTCCGCCCAGAACAGGTTGGTTCCGCCCTCGTAGAGCGAGACGACATTGTCGTCGTTGATCTGCGGCAGTATCCATTCCTTCTTGCCCCAGACGCCCGAGCCGTAGGGCCACTCGTTGCTCTTGTAGCGGTCCTCGAAGAGCTTCATCCACGCCGCGGCCCCGCGCCGGGCCAGCGCCGCGGTGTCGTGCCGCACCTCCAGCAGCGAGTGGCACTGCT
>CAZHEW010000414.1:0-3430 GCA_964531815.1 uncultured Verrucomicrobiota bacterium | reverse complement strand
CAGGCACCTTGGGCAGCCAACGCGCCAGGTCCTGTTTGGTCGCAGAATACTTGGCAACCGCCGCCAGGTTGGTCCACTCGTTGGGATCGTTGCGGTGGTCGTAGAGTTCCTCGGACCCATCGGCGTACCGGATGTAGCGCCAATGCTCTGAGCGCACGGCGTCGTTGCCCTGGTTATGGCTGGTGATGGCGGGCCAGCGGCGCGGCGCCTTCGGATCACGCAACTGCGGCGCGAGGCTGTGGCCTTCGAGGCCGTCTTTGGCCGGCAAACCGCAGAGCTCAACGAGCGTCGGATAGATGTCGAGCAGTTCCGCCGGCTGAGAGCAACGGGTCCCCTGCCCCGCTCCCGGCCCGGCGAAGATCAGCGGCACCCGTGTGGACCGCTCCCACAGCGTATTCTTGCCCGTAATGGCCTTCTCCCCCAGGTGCCAGGCGTTGTCCGACCAAAGCACGACGAGGGTGTTATCTCTGCGCCCGGCGTTTTCGAGAACGTCCAGAACACGGCCGATCTGGCTGTCCATGAAAGTCGTGCTCGCCAGGTAGGCCCGCACGAGAGGACGCCATTGCCGCGCTTGCTTCAGCCACGAGAGACGTGGCTCTGGCAGTTTCCAATGAAGGTACCAGGCAAACTCCGGCACGTCGTCGCGGTCGCCCTCCTTCACCGCTGGCAGAATAATCTTGTCTTCCGGCGGGAACCGGTCGAACCACGCTTGCGACGCATAGCACGGCACATGCGGCAGGCGAAAACCAACGCCGAGGAAGCAGGGTTTGTCGGTCGGCAGGGACTTCATCTGGGCGATGGCAGCGTCGGCAATCCGCCAATCCGCCTGCGTGCGGTCATCCTTGGGGAAAACGCCCCAGTCCATGAGACGCATGTCGTTGGGAGTGTGGACAAATTTCGCGGGCGGGAACGACATACCCGGCGCCGGCCCCCAGACGTTGAACTCGTTGGTGCGCAGCCGTTCCGGGATGGAACCGTCGTGGAATATCTTGCCAAAGGTGGCGGTGAAGTAGCCGTGCCGCGCGAAATACTGGGGCAGCGTGACGCAGTCGTGGGTGCGCTCCACCACGCGAATGCCGGGCGCCAGCCCGTAAATTCCGGTGCTAGTGGGCCGCAGCCCTGTCAGCAGGCTGGAACGCGAGGGATTACACAGCGGCGACTGGCAATGCGCGTTCAGGAATACCGTGCCCCTCGCCGCCAGCCGGTCCATGTTCGGCGTCTGCGCCTGCGGATGGCCGCCCAGGCATCCGACCCAGTCGTTCAAGTCGTCAATGGCGATGAACAGGACATTGGGCGGTTTCGCTGCCGGCGCACTCTTCGCATCGCCCGCCGAAGCCAGCACAAGCAGGGCAAGCACCATCAACCCATTGAGTCGCTTTGTCATAGTCCGTCTCTCACAGCACGGGCGGCACCGGGCCACCGCAGCCACGCGTAACGGCTTTCTCACGCATAACTCCGCCCTACTCGATCTCCATCTGTTGGAGCCGGGGCAGGAGCAGGTGGATGACGGCCAAGGCGATCAAGTAGGCAAAACCGGCCATCAGGAAGGGGACGAGGTAGTTCTTATTGGTGGCGTCCAGCACCCAGCCCACGATTTTGGCGATGACCATCCCGCCCACCGCCCCCGCCATGCCGCCAATGCCGGTGACCGAGCTGACCGCTTTCCGGGGAACGGTGTCGGAAACCAGCGTGAAGATGTTGGCCGAGAACCCCTGATGCGCCGCCGCCGCCAAGCCGATCAGCAGCACGGCAGACCACATATCGGCCACTTTCGACGCAAAGACGATTGGCACCACCGCCAGTGCGCAGACCAACATGGTCGTTTTGCGTCCGGCATTGACGCTCCAACCCCGCTTGATGAGATGCCCGGACAGCCAGCCGCCCGCAATGCTGCCGAAGTCCGCCATCAGGTAAATCGTGACCATCGGCGGGCCGATCTGCTTCGCATCAACGGTGATGCCGAACTGCGTATTCAGAAACGTCGGCACCCAAAACAAGTAGAACCACCACCAGGGATCGGTGAGAAACTTGCCCAAGGCAAAGGCCCACGTCTGCCGGTGCAAGAACATCTTCGACCAGGGATACTTCTGCGGCGGGTCGGGCGGGTCGGAGCGGATGAAGGCCAGCTCGGCCGGCGACACGAACCGGTGGTGCTCGGGCGACCGGTACAAGGGCCACCAGAGGACCACCACCAGCATACCAAGGGCACCCGTCGCATAGAAAGCGGCCGGCCAGCCCCAGTGGGCGTAGATCCAAGGCACCAGCAAGGGGGTCAGAAGCGCGCCGGTATTGGTCCCCGAGTTGAAGAGGCCGGTCGCGAGGGCCCGCTGTCGCTTGGGAAACCACTCGCCCACGGCCTTGATGGCGGCAGGGAAGTTTGCCGCCTCCGCCAGCCCCAAGCCAAAGCGCGCCGCGCAGAAACCAGTCACCGTCCGCATGAATCCGTGTGACACGGCGGCGATGCTCCATAACACAATCGCCAGGGAGTACCCCAGCCTCACCCCCATCCGGTCGAGAATGCCGCCCACCAGCAGAAGCCCAATCGCATACGCGAACTGGAAGCTGCTAACAATGTTGGCATAGTCGGTCTCTGTCCAATTGAACTCTTGCTCCAGAACGGGCTTCAACAACCCGATCACCTGGCGGTCAACGTAGTTGATCGTTGTGGCGAGAAAGAGCAGCGCGCAAATCACCCAGCGGAAGTTGCCAGCCGGGCGGGGCTGGGCAGATTGAGCCGATGCGGTGGACTGAGATTTTTCGGGCGTTGCTGGTGCCATTGCGCGCAGAGTTTTTACAATGCCCTGGCTCAGGTCAAGCCATTGAGTAGGCAGCGAAAGCCCCTGAAAACCCTTTCCCGCTTGGGTAAAGTTTTCCCGTGAGTCAACGCGGCCCCTCAATCAATAGTCCCGGTAAGGTTCTCCCGTGAGTGAACGCGGCCCTCTCGGGTAACAGTTACTCTTGGCGCGCGGCGCCGTGACAGCAGCGTCCCGGCGCCACACCTCTGAACGCCGTGAAACAACCATACTCCTGAATGGCGTGAACAAAGCACACGCCTGAAAGGCGCGAATCAACCACACTCCTGAACGGCGCGAACAAAGCCCACGCCTGAAAGGCGCGATTAATAGAGCCCAGGGCAACGCCCTGGGAATACCCCGCACACCGACTCAAGCCCTGAAAGGGCGGTATACTCGGAGTCAGAACTCTGGCAAGGCAAGCAGGGGTTGAATGCGAGGCTGGCGTTATTCCGCCCCTTCAGGGCTCGGGATTACGTGGCGGGATTATTCCCAGGGCGTTGCCCTGGGCTGGATTACTCCCGGCTTTCAGGCGGGCGAATTGCCTCAACCCATTCTTCGCACCTTCCCGCCTTCGCCGTTAACCCTCACTTCGACTCCTGGAGATCCACCAGGCCCACATCAATGTATTGCCCGCC
>CAZHEW010000413.1:0-3438 GCA_964531815.1 uncultured Verrucomicrobiota bacterium | reverse complement strand
GTGGGGTGGCACCAGGGCTTGCGGGAGGCGGCGCTCTCCATGCGCGATTGGCCGGCGGATTCGGTTTTCGTTCTGGTGGGACCGTATTCGGAGGAAGTGCGGGAGGGAATCCTGGCGGGCGCGCGCGCCGCTGGGACTGATTCTCGCGTCCTGTTTCTCGGCCCCAAACCCCATGCGGAAGCCCTGGCGCTGGCGGCGGGGGCCGACCTGGGTCTTTCGCTCATCCAACCGCACAACCAAAACCGCCTGTACTCAGCCGGCGCCTGCAACAAACGCTTCGAATACATGGCGTTGAGCGTGCCCCAACTGACCAACAACGGCCCGGGCGTGGCGGAAATCGTCGAGCGCAATCAATGCGGGCTGTGCGTGAATCCCAACTCGCCGGAGGAAATCGGCGCGGCCGTGAATCGCCTGTTGCGCGACCCCGACCAGCTTCGCCAGATGGGCAGCCGGGGGCGGGCGGCGCATTGCGAGCAGTACAACTACCAGGCGCAGTTCCGCCCTGTGCTGGAGTGGATCAGGCAGCGCAGCCGGCCATGAAGAAGGTGAATTTCATCACCGCTTACGCTCCGGATGACCGGGGCGGCGGTTGGAACGGTGTGAACGCGCACCTGTACGAGAATCTGCGCCGGCACTTCGAGGTGGTTTACGTCGGCCCCATCAACCCGGGGCCATGCCAGGTCACCCGGTTCATTTCACGATTGAAGAACCGGTGCGGATTGCCGCGCGAGTTCTATCATTACGCCCGCCGCCGCCTCGATCGGATCAGCCAGCAGGTCCGGGCTCAGGCCGATCCCGGCGCCGCGTTCGATTTCCATCACGGCGCCGCCCCCTGGAGCGCGTGCGGCAGTCCGCGCCCCTACGGCGGCTATATTGATGCCAGTTTCGACACCTACATCTCTCTCTATCATCACCGGCCCGCGTTCGCGAAAGCCGATATCCGCCGCATTTGCTCGCAGGAAACGCAGTGGCTGGCCAGGGCGGCGGCGGTCTTCTGCGCCAGCGAATGGACGCTAAGGCAAACCGTGGACGCTTACGGTCTTCCAGAGCGTAACTTCCACGTGGCCGGCATCGGGGGCAACGCCGCGATCCCGGCCGCCGCCGGGAGGCCTCGGGGGCTTGATTTTGTGTTTATCGCCTGGGATTTTGCGCGAAAGGGAGGCCTTTTGTGCGCGGAAGCTTTCGCGCAGGTCCACAAGGTCTATCCCCAGGCGACCCTGACGATTGTCAGCCAGCGCCCGCCGGACTCGGTGCTGCAATTGCCCGGCGTGCGCTACGTGGGCCTGCTGCGAAAGTCCAACCCCGACGAAGCGCGGAGGTTCGACGAGATTCTCGGGTCCGCCTTTGCCATCGTCCACCCGACGACCATGGATACGATTGCCCAGATTCTGATAGACGCGGCCTACCACGGTTGCCCGGCGGTCGCCAGCAACACGTTCGCCATCCCGGAGGTCGTCAAAGACGGCGTCACCGGCTTCCTGGTCACGCCCCCCCTCACCGCCGCCGGCTTCGCCGAGAAGATGCTGCAAATGTGCGGCGACCGGCAAGGCTACCTCCGCATGCGTGACTCGGCGCGGTCGTTCTCCACCGAAAGGTTGACGTGGGAATCGGTCGTCGGCCGCATCGCCCGGTTCATCGAGAGCCACGACGGGAGCACCCGGCAAGTGCCGGCCTGATTCACGTGAAGGAGGAGGTCATAACCGCGCCGGTTCGGTGGGGCATTCTGGGAGCCGGATCCATTGCCCGCCGCTTTGTCAGCGATTTGAAACAGGTCGCCGGGGCACAGGCTGTCGCCGTGGGGGCGAGATCCGCCGAACGGGCGGCGGCATTCGCCGCCCAATTCGGCATTCCCCGCTCGCACGGATCCTACGAGGAACTGGCCGCGGATGCGCAGGTTGACTGCATCTATATCGGGACGCCGCACAGTTTGCACCAGGCGCACACCCTCCTGTGCCTCGAACACGGCAAACACGTTGTGTGCGAGAAACCTTTTGCCCTCAATGCGGAACAGGCGCGCCGGATGATTGCCCGCGCCCGCGAGCGGAAGCTTTTTCTCATGGAGGCCATGTGGTCGCGGTTTAATCCCGTCTATGTCCGTGCCCGGCAATGGATCGCCGGCGGCTTGATCGGCGAGGTGCGGATGCTCAAAGCCGATTTCGGCTTCAGCGTCGCGCGGGAGCCCGAGGGCAGGTTGTTTAATCTCAAGCTCGGCGGCGGAGCGCTCCTGGATGTCGGTGTCTATCCCATATCGCTGGCCTCGCACCTTTTCGGCCCGCGCGCCTCCGCCATTCAGGCGGTGGGATGGCTTGGCCCGACCGGTGTGGACGAACAGGCCGCCATGGTGTTTCAATACCCCGAAGGCCAACTGGCTCTGCTTTCCTGCGCGATTCGCACCTGCACCCCGCAGAATGCAGTGATTATCGGCACCGAGGGAAAGATCTGGCTGCCGGCGTTCTGGCGCGCGCGGCTCGCCGTCCTGCGCCGGTCGAAAAAGGCGCCCCGGATCACCTGGGGCAAAGCCGGATACCGGTTTGAAGCCGCCGAGGCCGTCCACTGCATCCGGGCGGGAAGGACCGAAAGCGCCACAATGCCCCTGGACGAGTCTCTGGCCGTTATGGAAACAATGGACCGGATACGAGAAAAGATTGGCTTGAAGTATCCCGGGGAATGACTGCTCCGCGAAGAGACGAGCGGTCGTTCGCCGCAATTCCATCTTGTGATTCTGCTCTACCACCACGTCGCGCCCCCTGACCGCGTTCCGGCTGCCGGGGAGCGCGTCCGGGATGAAGGCTGGCGATTCACCCACTCGCCGGCGGCTTTTGAGGGGCAGTTGGCGGAACTGCGGCGGCGGCATTACGAGTTCATCTCGCTCGGGCAGTTGCTGGACGAAATCCACGCCCGCGGGCGCGAGCGCCCTGATTCCGTTGTGGTCACCTTTGATGATGGCTGGCGCGACAATTACGAGTTTGCCCTGCCCGTCCTCAGGCGGCTCGGGATCGCCGCAACGTTCTTTGTCACCACAGCGCACCTGCAGCCCGAAGGGCACGACCCGAACCGGATGGGACTGGCTGAGTTGAAACACCTGGTTCAGGCCGGCTTTGGCATCGGGGCGCACTCCCGTTCTCACCCCGACCTGGCCCGAATCTCCCCGGAGGCTGCCCGGGAGGAAATCGCCGGCTCGAAAGCCGACCTCGAAAGCGCGCTCGGAATTGCCGTGGACTTCTTCGCCTATCCGGGCGGGGCTTTCAATGCGACGGTGGCCCGTCTGACGCGGGAAGCCGGCTACCGGGCGGCCTGTTCCGTTCTCGGCCCCAGGACCAACGATCGTCGCTCTCTCTTCTGGCTCTACCGGGATCTGTTGACGCCTGGCATGAATACACTGGGCGACCGCTACCGGCTGTCCCGTTGCGCGCGCAGGCTCTTCGCTTTTCGCGTCAA
>CAZHEW010000412.1:0-3440 GCA_964531815.1 uncultured Verrucomicrobiota bacterium | reverse complement strand
TGCCGAGGCAGGACTTGCACCTGCAAGCATGTCAAAGACCGAAGGCTGCACATAGAATTTGCTTTTGGGGCCCCCGCATGTACTCAGCGCTGCGCGGGTGAGGGAGAATTGGTTCTTGGTCTCACCGAGCATGGGGCCAGCCTATGAGGAGCCGGCCGGGGCGTCAAAACCTTTGTTTTCGGCCAATTGTTGCCTGCCCCGGGAGGATTCCGCCAGCCGGGTTCTGGCGCGAAGAGGACCGCCATGGTCAGGTCTGGCGAGCGGGCCGTCGGACGGCCGCATCCCGCCGTGAGCCGGCCCGGAGAGGCGGTCTTTCTCAGCCGGTCAGGACGTTTTCGTAGTCAGGGGTTGGGCCGAGGGAGGCTGGAGGCCGGAGGCTACAGGCTGGAGCGGGTCAGTGCTTGCGTAAGGAACGAAGAAGCCCGTTGAGGACCTTGGAGGTTTCTACGGTCAACGCGGTCAGTTCCCGATGCGCCTGCTCAGGGAGGATGCCCAAGCGGAAGGCCAGGCCCACCTAGTCCTCGAAGTCCTCGACCTCGCGAGCCGAACTGTAGGCCGTGTCCAGGAAGCGGAGGTACTCGGCCTCGGAAGAACGCGCCGCTCCCTCGACGAGGGTAGAAGCGATAGAGACGGCTGCCCGCCTAAGTTGAGAGGTCAGGCCAAATATCTCTTCCCGCGGAAAAGAGCGGGTGTACTTGTAGATGGCCAAAGCGACTTGATCGGCCAATTGGAATGCACGGAGCTTGGTATGGTCTCGCATAGCGACACACCTCGTACGGGAAAGCCAGGCTCGCACGTCTTCTACACCGCCAAGTTCGGCGCAGTCCCCCCTGCAGGTGTCAATTACCCAATAGTGAACTGACACTTGGCGACTTTTGCACTTGAACCCGCTGCGAGTTCCTGCCATAAGACGCCCATTGTGGATCGCAGCCCTTGCTTTAGGGCGATCAAGAGAATCAACCGACAACGACCAGGAGTCTAGAATGACAGAGAACAAAGTGCGCTGTGTTTACCCGCGATTGCAGTTGGCGTATCTGCTGCAGTTTGCGATTTGGGGAAGTTGGTGTGTGGCCCTTGGCGGCTACCTCAATGGGAAGATGAGCGGCCCGCATATCGGTTACCTGTACATGGCGATTCCGTGGGGGGCGATCATCGCGCCGATGTTCATCGGGCCGATCGCAGATCGGCTCTTCGCCGCCCAGAAGATGCTGGGGCTGCTGCACCTGGTTTCGGGCGCGGCGCTGGTGGCGTGCGGCGTCATCTGCGCGCAGGCGGAGGCTGGTGCAGCGGCGGGCGCGGTCGCCGTTCCCTTTGGGCCGCTGATGGTGCTAATGCTCGTCTCGGGCCTCTGCTTCATGCCGTCCATCCCGCTCATCAACACGGTGGTGTTCAAGCACATTCCGGATTCGGCCAAGGCGCCCCGGGTCTTTATCTTCGGCACCGCCGGGTGGATCATTGTGAACCTGGTGGTGGAAATCTTCGGGGGCGGCGCGGCGCGGCCCAATTTCTTCTTCATCGGCGGCGGTTGCGGGTTGTTCCTCGGGCTCTACTCTTTCACGCTGCCGGATACGCCGCCCAAGGGCGCGCCAGCCGCGGGGACCAAGGCGGACACCTTCGGCCTAGGGGCGCTGTCCATGTTTAAGTCTCCGGCCTTCACGATTTTCCTGGTTTGCACGTTCATGGTGAGCATCTTCGGCAGCAACTATTTCTTCCCGTCGGTGGTGCCCTACCTGAGCGAATACGGTTATCCGGCACCCGTGGCGCTGGGCACGCTCAACCAGTTCTCGGAGCTGTTCTTCATGGCGATCCTGCCCTTCTGCGTGGCGCGGATCGGGCTCAAGTGGGTACTGGTCATCGGCATGAGCGCGTGGGCGGTGCGCTATTTCATCTTCACGCTGGCGGGGTTCCAGTTCGCGCTGCTCGGGCTGCTCTGCCACGGGATGGGCTACGCGTTCCTGTATGTGGCGGCTTACATGTTCGGCGACAAGGTCGCCCCGGCGCATCTCAAGGCGAGCGTGCAGAGCCTGCTGGCGTTCCTGCTGCTGGGAATCGGCCAGGTAGCCAGCGGCTACGCCTTCGGCTACCAGTTTGAGCGCAATGCCCCGGCGCTTACCAAGACGGTCGTGATCGAGGAAGGGAAACCGGCGAAGGGTCTGCCGCCGTGGAATGATCCGGCGATGGAGACGTCGGGATGGCGGTACCTGGACCTGGCCAAGTCGGTCAAGTACCTCGGGGGCGACAAGAACGTCTTCAACTTCGGAGAGCACCTGGGCAAGTACACCCGGGAGGACGGCTCAATTGACCTCGACAAGCTTCCGGAGACGTGGGAGGCGGGCGGCGTGTCTTACAGCAAGGCGGAGCTGAAGGCGACGCTTGACAAGATCGGCCCCAAGGTCACTCAAAAGGACTACCTGAGGGTCCAGCGGCACAACTGGAAGGGCTTCTTTATCCCGGCGGCCATCTTTGTCCTGGTCTGGACCGTGTTGTTTATCGCGTTCGGCAGGCAACCCGCCGCGGCCCCGCCCGAACCCGCCAAGACCTAGTGGTTGACTGCAGAGATTCGCGATATCGCCGCGTGGGGGCACGCGGCGGACCCTGTATCGCTTATTTGTGAAACCAAGCACTGGGCTGAACACGTCACGTTCCCAAACTGGTGCGTGGTGCATGGCGCGACGGAATACGCAACGCGCAACAATCTCCGATTACCACACGCCGACGGCCCTCATGGTTGCGCGCAATACCTCACGGTTCTTCGCGCTCATGGGGACGAGCGGCAGGCGATACTCCTCCTCGATCTGGCCCAGCATCGCCAGCGCTGCCTTCACCGGCACCGGGTTGGTCTCGATGAAGAGGTCCTTGAAGAGCGGGTAATACTTCTGGTGCAGCCTCAACGCCGCTTGGGTCTTGCCGGCGGCATAGGCCCGGACCATCTGCGCGACCTGGCGCGGGATGACGTTTGAGGCCACGCTGATGACCCCCTGCGCGCCGACCGCCATGAACGGCAGGGTCAACGAGTCATCGCCGCTCAGAATCTCGAATCGGGGACCGAGTGCCGCGCGCAACTGGCTCACCCGGTCCGCATTCCCGCCGGCTTCCTTGATGCCGATGATGTTCTTGCACTCCCGCGCCAGGCGCTTGAGGGTGTCCACGCCAATCTCGATGCCGCAGCGGCCGGGGATGCTGTAGAGCACGAGGGGCAAGCGCGTGCACCTCGCCACCTCGCGGAAGTGCTGGAAGAGGCCCTCCTGCGTCGGCTTGTTGTAATACGGCGCCACTTGGAGAGAGCCGTCGGCCCCGGCCTTTTCAGCCTGCTCCGTCAGATAAACTGCCTCGCTGGTGGAGTTGCCGCCCGTGCCAGCGAGCACCTTGATTCGGCCCCGCGCAGACTTCACCGCCAGCGCGATGATGTGGATGTGCTCGTTGTAATCCACCGTCGGTGA
>CAZHEW010000411.1:0-3448 GCA_964531815.1 uncultured Verrucomicrobiota bacterium | reverse complement strand
CCTCGATGTCCTTGTATTTGAAATCCATCGCCACGGGCCAGAGGACGATGTCCACTTTTTCGACTACGCCGAGGATGTCCTCGGCGAGGTCCACGACGGTTTCTTCGCAGCCTCCGCACGAGGCGCACCAGTAAAAAGCAATTTTGGGTTTAGGCATGAGCGGTCTCCAGACTTTCAGGTTTGCCGCCATGTTCAGCGCAGCCGCTGCCGGCGGCGGCTTCCCTGGCGGCGACGTGTTCGGCGAAGTGTTTCATTTCCCGGTCCCACTCGTCGAACTTCTGCGGGATGCCCAGGGGCCCGAGCCGGGTGATGGTTTCGGTCATCTCGTTGATGACGCGTTTGACTTTTTCGCCCTCGGCGGCGGAAATCCACTCCAGGCGGAGGCGCTCAGGCTCGATGCCCATGTCGGCGATCATGCGCTTGAGCATTTGGTAGCGGCGGAGGCACTTGTAGTTGCCCTCGACGTAGTGGCAGTCGTTGGGATGGCAGCCGCCGATGAGCACGCCGTCCGCGCCCTTGGCCAGGGCGTCAATGATGAATTGCGGGTCCACACGCCCCGAGCACATCAGCCGGATGATCCGGGCGTTGGCCGCATGTTTCATGCGGGACACGCCGGCCAGGTCGGCCGCGGTGTAGGTGCACCAGTTGCAGAAGAAGGCCACGATGCGTGGCGTCCAGGCTCCGCCGGTGGAGGAGGGTTTTGTTTCGTTAGTCATGTTTAATCCTTTCTGGGCGGGTGGCTAAGCCGGAAGCGGCGCCAGCACGCCGTCAATTTCGCTGAAGATCTCATCGTCTTCGAACAGGTTTTGCACGATCGAGCCGCTCGGGCAGGAGGCCACGCAGGTGCCGCAGCCTTTGCAGAGCGCTTCGTTGATGATGGCCTTCTTCCGCGGCTCATCGAAGGTGATGGCCGTGTAGGGGCACAGAGGAATGCAGGATTTGCAGCCGCTGCACTCGTCGGCCAGGATGTAGGCCGTGTTGGGCTCCTGCTCGACGTGGCCCCTGTCAATCAGCGCGAACGCCTCGGAGGCGGCGGCGCCGGCCTGGGCCACCGTGTCGGGAATGTCCTTGGGGCCCTGGCAGCAGCCGGCGAGGAAGATGCCGTCGGTGAAGGTGTTGACGGGCGCGAGCTTCGGGTGCCGCTCCAGGAACCAGCCTTCGCTGCTGCAGCTCAGGTTGAACATGCGGCGCAGGTCTTCGGCTTCGGGATGCGGCTCCAATCCGACCGACAGCACCACCATGTCCACGGGTATCTTGAGGATCTTGTTGGTGAGGGTGTCCTCCGCCTGGACGACGAGGCGGCCGGTTGAGCCGTCGTTCGGGTCGGGATACACGTCGGCCACCTTGCCGCGGATCAGGTGCATCCCCTCCTCGGCAATCCGGTTGTAGAACTCCTCCATGCTCTTGCCCGGGGTCCGCATATCAATGTAGAAGTTGTACACCTCGGCGTCGGTGTGCTCTTTGATGAGGTGGGCCAGCTTGAGGGAGTAAAGGCAGCAGACCCGCGAGCACCAGCGGTTGGTGTTTTCGTCGCGCGAGCCGACGCAGTGGACGATGGCGACTTTTTTTGGCCGCTGGCCGTTGCGCAGGATGATTTCGCCTTCGGTGGGGCCGGAGGCGTTGATGATCCGCTCGATTTCCAGGGCGTTATAGACGTTGGGATAGACGCCGTAGCCGAAATACGGGGTCCGCTTCGCATCAAAGATCTGGAACCCGGTCGCCATGATGATGGTGCCAACCGTGATATTCTTGATTTCCTCGGTTTGCTTGAAGTCAATCGCCTTGCGATCGCCGCAGGCCTCGACGCAAGTCTTCTTGCACTTGTCTGAGACGGTATGGGAGCCGTCGGGGTTCTTGCCCCGCTTGAAGTTGAGGCAGACCTCCGGGTCAATCATCACCACGGGCGGGATAGCCTGGGCGAAGGGGAGGAACACCGGCTTGCGTTTGCCAAGGCCGAGGTTGAACTCGTCGGCGAACTTCGGTTCCTTAAAGACGCAGGCGGCGACGCATTCCTGGCAGCCGGTGCAGAGGTCCTCGAGGATGTAGCGCGGCTTGCGCCGCACGGCGACGTTGAAATTGCCGACGTAGCCGTCCACCTTGGCCACTTCCGAGTAGGTCCAGAGATGGATGTTGGGATGCGAGCCGACGGAGGCCATCTTGGGCGAGAGCACGCACATGGCGCAGTCCAGGGTGGGGAAGGTCTTGTCGAACTTGGCCATGTGGCCGCCGATCGTCGCCTCTTTCTCGACGAGGTAAACCATCTTGCCCGCATTGGCCAGAGTGAGCGCGGCGTGGATGCCGCCGATGCCGCCGCCGACGATGAGGACGTTGGGATTGACGGGGACCTTTTTGACCTCGAGCGGCTTGTGGTGCGGGACGCGCTCGATAGCGGCGCGCGCCAGGGCCATGGCCTTGCGGGTCGCCTCGGTCCGGTCGGTGTGGACCCAGGAGTTGTGCTCGCGGGTATTGACCATCTGGACATAGAACGGATTCAGCCCGGCGGCCTCAGTCGCTTTGCGGAAGGTGTGCTCGTGGAGCAGCGGGGAGCAGGCCTCCACCACGATGCGGTTTAGCCGGTGCTCCCGGATGTCCTGCTGGATCAACTCCTGGCCCGGGTCGGAGCACATGTATTTGTAGTTTCGTGAAATGGCTACGTTGGGCAAGGTGGCGACGTATTTGGCGACGGCCTCAACATCCACCATGCCGGCAATGTTGGTGCCGCAATGGCAGATGTAGTAGCCGATGCGAATGGGTTCGTTCTTCTTCGGTACAATGGGTTTCATAAAAGCGTATTGGATTTCTATTCGAGTGATTCGGCCAGGAGTTCTGCGACGTCCCGGACTACCATGGGTTTATTGTGCGGGACGACTTTCAGCGCGTCCTCGAACCGCGATACTTCGTAGGGGCAGGCCACGGCGAGCACATCGGCGCCTGTGGCGACGGCTTCCTTGACGCGCCGTTCCGACAACCGGTCCATGCCCTGCTGTTTGTAGTAAGTGTCCAGCCACATGCCGCCACCGCCGCCGCCGCAGCAGACGGCATTGACGCGGTTATGGACCATCTCGACCAGTTTAACGCCCGGAATGGCCTGGAGGAGCGCACGCGGCTCGTCGTAGGTCTCGGCCGCCCGCCCCAGACAGCACGGGTCGTGGTAGGTGACGGTGAGGCTAAGGGATTTCTTGAGCCTGGGCTTGAGCTGGTCCAGGTGGCGGGCAAGGAACTGGGTGGTGTGCTCGGCCGGCTGGGTCATCCCGTACATCGGGTAACGGAAGCGGAACGCGTTGTAAGCGTGCGCATCGCCGGTCACCAGACGCCGGAATTTATACTTGTTGAAGAGTTTGACGTTGTACTCGGCAAGGGACTCAAACAGGCCCGACTCCCAGGTCATCTGGCCGCAATCACCGGCGCACTTCTCCTCGTTTCCCAGGATGGCGTAATCCACGCCGAG
>CAZHEW010000410.1:0-3459 GCA_964531815.1 uncultured Verrucomicrobiota bacterium | reverse complement strand
GGACTGCGACTCCTTGACCGAGAGCCGGCTCCGGTTCACCACGGTTCTCTTTGGCGCCGGCCTGCTCCTGCTGCTCCTGCTGGTTGCGGATGGCCTGGGGCGCCACGCCGTCGCCTGGGCCGCGCTCCTGACAGCCACCTCCCCGGCGATTGTCTTCTACAGCCGGTATTACATCCACGAAGTCCTGCTGGTCTTCTTCACCTTCCTGGCGATAGCCGCCGGGTGGCGCTATGCGCGCCGCCGCCGGGCCGGCTGGCTCCTGCTCGCGGGTGCCGCCGTGGGCGCCATGCACGCTACCAAGGAGACTTTCGTCATCACCCTGGCCGCCGCCATGCTGGCGCTGGGGCTGAATCAGGTCTGGGGCCGGTGGCTCGACGCCAGCGCCGCCCCGCCCAAACCCTGCGGTCTGAAGTTCAGCCACCTGGCTGCCGCGGTCGGCGTCTGGCTGGTAGTGGCGCTGTTGCTGTTCTCCTCCTTCTTCACCAACGCCGCCGGCCCGCTCGATTCCGTGCGCACCTATTTGCCCTGGCTCAACCGCGCTGGCGGAGCCTCGCCGCACATCCACCCGTGGAGCTTTTACCTGCATCGCCTGCTGTTCTTCCACGCCGCCAAAGGCCCGGTGTGGAGCGAGGCTTTGATCCTGGCGCTGGCGGTCGTGGGCGCCCGCGCAGCCTTTGTGCGCCAGGGCCTGGCTGGCGCCTGCGCCGGCTTCGTGAGGTTCCTGGCCCTCTACGCCTTCGCGCTCATGGCCGCTTACAGCCTGATCTCCTACAAGACTCCGTGGTGCCTGCTGAGTTTCTGGCATGGGATGATTCTGCTGGCGGGCGTGGGCGCGGCCTGGCTCGCGGGCAGAGCCAAACGACGGGTCCTGCGCATTGCGACCACCCTCCTCCTGCTGGCGGGCGCGGGGCACCTTGCCTGGCAGGCGATGCTGGCCAATGGGCCGTATGCCGCCGACCGACGCAACCCTTACGTCTATGCCCAAACCTCGCCTGATTTGCCGCGGCTCGTCCGCCAGGTCGAAGCGCTCGCCCGGGCGCATCCGCAGGGCCGCCAAATGCTGGTGCATGTGATGGCTCCGGACAGCGACTACTGGCCGCTGCCCTGGTATCTGCGCAGCCTCAGGCAAGTCGGCTGGTGGGACCAGGTACCCGCCGATCCTTATGGAGCGGTGATGATTGTGTCCTCGCAACTCCACGCCGCGCTCGACGAGCGGCAAACCCACGTTATGGTCGGCTATTTCGAGCTGCGCCCGCAGGTCTTCCTCGAACTTTACGTGGACCTGGATTTGTGGCGGGCTTACCTAGCAAAGAATCCTCCCAAACCGGAATGAATCCGGGCAGGAGCGGCGGCGGCCGTATTTCCGCGCCGCTCTCGGGCGGGCCGTTTCCGGGTTGAACTCAACGCGCCCTTCCGCGAGCTTATTTGCCGGCAATGCACCTCACGAAGAACATGCGCCGCAGGATCTTAATCGGCGTGATGCTGGGCGGCCTCACGCTGGCCGCCTTCTGGCCGGTGATCTATAACGATTTCATCAGCTACGACGATGCGTCCTACGTGACCGAGAATCCCCAGGTGCTGCCCGGGTTGACGTGGCGGCAGGCAGGCTTGGCCTTCCGAACGAGCTGCCTCGGGAACTGGCATCCGCTAACCATGCTCTCCCACATTCTGGACGTGCAACTCTTCGGGCTGAAGGCCGGCGGACATCACCTGACGAGTCTGCTGCTGCACATGGCCAACACGATGCTCCTGTTCCTGCTGCTCCTGCGCCTCACCGGCGCGGCCTGGCGCAGCGCCCTGGCGGCAGCCTTGTTCGCCCTGCATCCGCTCCACGTCGAGTCGGTTGCGTGGGTGGCGGAGCGCAAGGACGTGCTCAGCGCCTTCTTCTTCCTGCTAACGCTGCTGGCGTACGCGCGGAGTGCAGAGTGCAGATTGCCGAGCGCGGAGCCCAACGCTGCCCCCGCCCCGCGCTGCCCGCAGCCCGCGTCCGCTTTCCATCCTCCCGCTTCGACCTTCTACCTTCTGGCCCTGGCCTGTTTCGCCCTTGCTATCATGAGCAAAGCGATGGTGGTGACGCTTCCCTGCATCCTGCTTCTGCTCGATTACTGGCCCCTGCGGCGGTTCCAGCCTTCAGCCCCGCGGTGGATTTCGACTCTCCGCCGCTTGATCCTGGAGAAGCTCCCTTTCTTCGCGCTGGCGGCCATCTTCACCGCCGTGGCGTTCATGCTGCTGCGGCAGGCGGGCGCGACGCGTGAGTTGCCGGGCGTCGAATGGGGTGACCGCCTGGTCCGCGTGTTTGTGTGCTACGAACATTACCTGGCCAAGACAATATGGCCTGCTGGGCTTGCCCTGCCTTACCCGCGCCTGGCCGAAGTGCCCTGGGGCCCTGCGCTAGTGGGGGCGGTTGTGGTTATCGGCCTGTCCCTCGCGGCCGTGTGGCTCGCGCGGCGACGGCCCTACGCGCCAGTCGGCTGGTTCTGGTTCGTGGGCATGCTGGTCCCGGTGATCGGGCTCGTTGGCGTTGGCGCGCAAGCCGTTGCGGACCGCTACACCTACCTTCCTTCCATCGGCCTTTTCGTCGTGGCCTCCTGGGGCCTGGGAGAACTGGCCTGTCGCCCCCGCTTGAGGCTCCCGGTAATTGGCGCCTCCGTTCTGGTCCTGGCGGCGCTGCTGCTTGCCACCCGCGCCCAAGTGCGCCATTGGCGAAACAGCGAAGCGCTCTTCCGTCATACCCTGGCGGTCACCGAGGTCAATCCGCTTGCGCATTCCCTCCTTGCGAACGTCCTGGCGGAGGCCGGGGAACTTGAGGCAGCCGAGGCTCATTGCCGCGAAGCCTTGCGTCTCATGCCGGGTGCCGCTGAGACGGAGATGCTGTATGCCAGGGTGCTGGCCCGCAGAAACAAGTTCGAGGAAGCTATCGAAGTCCTCTTGCGGCTCATGCGGCATCGTTCCGTGGCCCCTGAAGCCCATTTCAACCTGGGCGCTGTCTTCGGCGAGAAAGGGGATGTCTCCCGGGCCATGGACAGCTACCGCCAGGCCCTGAGGTTGAAGCCGGACTTCGCGGCGCCATACTTCGGCCTCGCCGGGCTCCTGGCCCGGCAAGGGGACACCGCCGCCGCAATCGAGCAATACCAGCAGGGCCTGCGCTGGCAGCCGGACCTCCCCGATGCCCTCAACAACCTCGCCTGGATCCGCGCCGCCAGCTCCAATCCCGCTTTCCGCAACGGCGAGGAGGCGGTCCGGCTCGCCCGGCGGGCCTGCGAACTCACCGGCCATCGCCGGCCATTGCTGCTCGGCACCCTGGCCGCGGCCTGCGCCGAGGCCGGACGTTTTGAGGAAGCCATCGCAGCCGCGCAAAAGGCCCGCGACCTGGCGCAGGCATCAGGCCAGAACGAACTTGCGCAGAAGAACGAAGCGCTGCTGAAACTCTACCAATCCCGCCGCCCCTACCACGAGCCG
>CAZHEW010000409.1:0-3464 GCA_964531815.1 uncultured Verrucomicrobiota bacterium | reverse complement strand
AGGTTCTCGCCGCCGGCGAGCCAGCCCGCGAGGGCGGCGGCGCACAAAGCCCACGCCGCGCGCCTCGATTTGCCGAAAGCTGAACCGCATGCCATGCGCGGATCAGGGCTCGAAGGAGAGGAACTGGAAGTTGTCGAGGTAGAGATTGTATCGGCCGAGGCCATCGGCCGGGACAATCGTCAACTCGTCAAAAACGCCTTTGCCCGTGGTGGATTCGAGGATGCCGTTGCCGCTGCTGCTAAAGGCCCGCACCGGCTCGGCGGGAATGCAAAAACTCACCCACACCCACTGGCCGGCGCGAATCAGGCGGCCTTTGGGCGGGTCGGTCGTATTGTCCGAGACGCCGCCGATCCACTCAAGCGCCCCCGTCGTTCCGCCATCCGACCCAATGGGCCCGGTCGAGGAGGTCTCGCGCAAGCCCGCCGCCAGATAAAGGTCGCGGTCAGCGCAGACGGCGAAGCCGATCGCTTGCTGGAAGCTTACAATAGGGTTCGGCAGGCCTGGGGCGTCCCAGGTTGCCAAACGCAGCCAGGGGCTCTCGCCGCTTGTCCCGGCAATGAAGCTCCAGCTTGCGTGCAAGACCTTCGAGCTCGTATTGCCCGCGGGAAAGGAGTTGGTCACGCGGATGAAACTCGGGGTGGTCAGGTCCACAAACTCGTGGGTGCTGCCGGAGGACGCCGGGGCGCTGAACAACACCCGGACACCGACGGAACGGGTCTCGAAATCAGCCAGCGAGAACACGTTCACCTGGCGCGCGCGATAGAAGCGATGCGGGTAAACATCGGATTCCACATCAACCAGTTGATCGAGACTGCTGCCCAGCCGCAGATTGGACAAAGGCGCCCACCACTTGAAGTCAGTGCTGGCTTCGACCAGGCAGGTTTGGTCCTGGTTGCCCAGCACTGCCAGCGTAAAGCAATGCGCCGCATCCCAGCCGCTCGGCCCGAAGCTCAGCGGAACATATCGTTGCACGCTCGACCGAACGAACCGGACCGCATCCGCCATGACGACCCTTCCGCCGGCTCCGGTATTGTTCGCCAGTTGAACGGAGCCGTTTGTTCCCGCCGCGAAGTATTTTCCCCCGGCGATCTGGACCCACTCCCCGCCTCCAGTAGTTTGGTTCACGAGCGATGTCACCGAGCCACCGGAATACGAAACCACCCAGGGCGCGTTGGTCGCACGATTACTTCCTGCGGGATACCAGATAAAGACATCATAACTTCCCGCCACGCCAATGAGCGGCCGGTAAGTTGCTGTCGCCGTAGCCGCGCCGGCAGTCGTGCCGGCGTAATGGTAATTAGCCCCGTACCGGCCCCCCGCCGAGCTGCCCACGGTCCAACTGCCCGTGTAGGCGGCTTGAGGATTGTCCAGGATCAGATCGCACGGAGAAGGGACAAAATTGCCGGTGAACGACATGCTGTTCGTCACCAGCAGGGTGAGCGGATTCAGCGTGCTGGAAACATCACCCGACCAATTGGTGAAGCTAAAGCCCGCGGCTGGAACACCGGCCAGTGTAACGGTGCTGTTTGGCGCGTACCCCGCCTGGTTGGGAGTCAAGCTCACGGTGCCGTTTCCGATCGCGGAAATCCTGACCGGGAGCAGCGCCGTCAACGCGGCGACCAGTGAGGTGACTGAGCCCGAGGCGTTTGAAACCACCACCCGATACGCGCCCGCATTCGTGAGCTGCACATTGGTCAGGGTGAGGGTGCTGGCCGTTGCCCCTGCGAGCGAGACCCCATTCAGCGACCACTGATAACCGAGCGGTTTCACCCCTGCCGCGCTCACCCTCAAGACTGCATTGCTTCTCACCAGCACGGATTGATCCTGCGGCTGCAGGACAATTGCCACTCCCGTCGGCGCCAGCACAAAATCCAGGTCCGCCACTGTCCCCGCCACGACCGACACCGTTTGCGTCGCCGTCGCATAACCCGGAAACGAGGCGCGGACGGTATGGAGGCCCGGCACCAGGTCCACCGCCCCGTAAAAGCCGGTGGCATCGCTTGCCATCATGTTCGTCGCCGAACCGCTCAGCGCAATGGTCGCGCCGTCCAGTTCGTTGGTGAGGTCGTCGTAAACGAAGCCCTTCAGGTGTCCCCGAGTGGGGGAACTCTTCCACGGCCGGTCCGGCGGAACATCCAGGGCGCTGAATACCGGCGGCGATATCGGATCATAGGCCGTCGGCTGCGTTAAAGCGTTCAGGAACACCGAAACGGGTTGCCGCTCATTATTGTTGCTGGCGTAACTGTAGCAGGACACTCCGTCACCGCGGTTGCCCGCGGGCGTCGTTTGGCGCGTCAGGCGAATCTGAACCAGGCTGTTGGAAATGGTGTTCTGGCCGATCGCAGGGCCCACGACCGCCTGCCGGTTGTAGCGGTGATTCTTGATGAAGTTGTTCCACCTCGCGTAGGCTGACGCCGAGGTGGACTGGTCAAAGTAGGTCATGGGCATGTTCAAATCCAGGATCCCTTCCTGCATCCACGCCAGCCAATCCTGCATCACGCCTCTGTAAGCGCTCGTGCTCGGGAAATCCGCCGCGTTGGTAATGCCCGGCGAACCGGTAAACACATCGGCCGAGAGCACCATGTTCGGTTTGAGGGCGATCGCTGAGAGGTACACCTTGCGCACCAGGGCGGTGACCTGGTCGCGGCGAAACGCCGTCCAGGCCGGGTCGCCGGTGGTGGGCCAGCCGGTGCGGTTGAATTTGGAGTTAAACCGTGCCAGGGCGGCATCGCTATAGCCCCACGCGGTTCCGGGATAGCGGATGTAATCCCAGTTCAATCCATCCACGTCGTAGCGCGAAATGATATCCATCGCCACGTTGAAGATGTGCTTTTGCACTTCGGGATGTCCCGGATCAAAGTAGTAATCCTGCCCATCGCTGCTGAACGCGCCTGTGCTCATCCGGTTCCGCCAGTCCGGATGGAGATTGAGCGGGTGATTGGTCTGCGGCGGCGGGCTGGACCCCATCCAGGCCGGATAGGTCACGATCCAGCAATGAACCTCCAGCCGGGGGCCGTCGTTCGTGTTGTGCGCCTTGGCAATCAGATCCGCCAGCGGATCAAAATCAGCGGCCACGCCGGCATTCTTGGGCTCGAAATGGGAATTGTAGAAAGCGTCCGCCCGGCGCCTGATTTCAACCACCAGCGCGTTGAAATGGCCCGTGCGAGCATCGCTTACCAGTTGCGAGATCTGCGTGGCGTCATACAGCCCCGGACTCCAACTATCCACCCAGAGCCCTCGGAATTCCGCCGCGCCTCCCCCCGACGACACCCAAACAGACGTCAATCCAAGTGCCAATGCGCGAGAGATCTGCCTCAGGCAAATGGCTGCGCGACCAAGAAGAACGTTGCTCACATCTTGATAATAGCCCGGTTGGGGAACAATACAATCAGCAAGCACCGCGGCCGTGCGGGTGCAGGGCAAACCGGTTGGGAAAACGGTTCAGAGGTCATGCGGCGAAGGCG
>CAZHEW010000408.1:0-3469 GCA_964531815.1 uncultured Verrucomicrobiota bacterium | reverse complement strand
AGCGCGGGCGCCGCTAACTGCGCAATAGAGGCCATAGGAGACTATTCCCGCTGTACCTGATTCTCCCGCCGATAGCAGAAGCAGCCTCTCTCCGATTTGGGGCGCGGTGTTAGTGCTGGTGTGCGTGTCGGCACTCCAGCAGGGGGAGCCGACGAAAAGGAGGAAGGAGGCGAGGCCCCAGAGCGCAAAGTGTGTGGCTAGTTTAGGTGGTTGCATAGGCGGTTCCTTACGTGGCATAACGATAAAGCTCACGCATGAGGGCCGCTAAACCAACTCCCGAATCGGCTGACAGCGCGGCGCGGCACTCATTGCGTGCAGCGACTGGTTGAACTAAGCCGCTACGCGGCGAGTGCCACGTTGGTCCTTCAGCAACATCGTAGTGCGGCTTCATGCCCGCATCCTACTAGGATTGTGGTTCATGAAAAACATCAAACATTCATCAACTACAGACCGCAACCAAAAGCCCTCCCCCACCGCACCCGCTTGGACCCCCAAGTCCCTGGCGACCATCCGGACCACCGCGCGGGACTTCGCCAACCCGGTGGATTACCAGCATCCCTACCCGTCCATGGCCCAGTTCGCCAATCACCTCGCGCTGAGCTACGACGCCAACCGCACCCGGCACTCCTATTACCGACAGGTCCGGCTGATTCACGAGCACTCGGGTTGCGATCCGGCCACTATCACCGAGGCGCAACTGCGCGACTACTTCCTGTTCGTAAAGCTCCAGAAGCATTGGACTCCCAAGTCCATCCGCCAGGCCCGCGCCGCCGCCAGCATGTTCTTTGTCCGCCTGCTCGGGCGCACCGACTGGACGCTCTTCTCCCAGATCCGCACCAAAGATCACGACACCCTGCCCGAAGTCCTCACGCGCCAGCAGGTGCAGGATCTATTGGCCCACATCCGCCTGCGCCGCTATCGTACTCCGCTCAAGCTCATCTACGGTTGCGGGCTGCGTCTGAGCGAATGTCTCGGGCTGACGATCCACGACATCAAAGGCCGCGAGAACAAGCTCTTTATTCGCCACAGCAAGGGCCACCAGGATCGGGTCGTGCCGCTGCCCTCCTCCCTGTATCAGGAACTGCGCCGCTACTGGGCTTTCCACCGCCATCCCCTCCTGCTCTTCCCCAACGCGGGCCGCGGCGATAACAACTCCCCGGCTTCACTGGCTCAACGCATGCACACCGCCACCGGCCCCATGCCCTGTTCTTCGCTTCAGCGCCTGGTCATTGTCGCCCGCAAACAACTCAATCTCCCGGCGGCTTCCGTGCATTCCCTGCGGCATTCTTTTGCCACCCATCTCCTGGAAGCGGGCGCTCACCTGCACACCATCCAAAAGCTCCTGGGTCATAAACAGATCACCTCCACCATGGTGTATCTGCATCTGACCTACCAGAGCACCAAGGATGCCTTGCAGTTGATGGACCAGCTCTGCCGCGGCTTGCCCCGCTAGCACCTCTAAGGCTCGCCAAAGCTCGTGGACACTCCGGCCACCGTGCTGGAGGCGCTGCGCCGTTTTATCCCGGAGCTGCGCCAAACAGCTCCGGCGCTCTCGCCTCAGCAGCATCGCGCCATCCGGGCGATCACTCGCTGCCGCACCCCGGCATTGGGCGGGCGCGCTTTTGCCTGCCCAGAGTGCCACCACCTTCACTTCGCCTACCATTCCTGCAACCACAAGGCCTGCCCGCAATGCGGCGCCCTGAGCGCGCACCGCTGGGTCCGGCGGGAGTTACGAAAGCTGATCAATGCACCCTATTTCATGGTCACCTTCACTCTCCCGGCCCAACTGCGCTCCGGCTTCTTCGGACCCCACGCCAAAGAGGCTTATGATCTGTTCTTCACCGCCGTCTCGGGCGCCTTGAGCGAGAAGCTCGCCGCCGATAAAGGCTTGCGGGCCCCTACCCATGGCTTTGTCGCCGTCCTGCACACCTGGACCCAACGCCTGGAGTTCCATCCGCACATCCACTGCCTGGTGCCCGGCGCCGGTCTGAACCCGCAGGGGCAGTTCGTCAAGGTTAAGAACCCCAACTACCTGCTCTACCTGCCTCACCTGCAAGCGGCTTTCCGCCAGCGCATGTATCGCTTATTGAAGCAACACGATTGGCAGCCCGATCCGGAAGTCTGGCGCAAAACCTGGGGCGTGCATATCCAACCCGCCGGCGCGGGCGCCAGCGCCCTGAACTACCTCGGCGCTTACGTCTCGCGCACCGCCATCACCAATGCGCGGATGGTGCGGGTGGAGGAAAGCTCCGTCACCTTCCGCTGGAAAGACCGCGGCCACCATAATAAGACCCGGCTGATGACCCTGCCGGGCGTGGAGTTCACGGCCCGTTATCTGCGCCATGTATTACCCACCGGACTGCGGTCCATCCGCTACTACGGCTTTTGCCATCCGGCAGCCAAAGCCCGCCGCATGCGCGTCCAACTGCATTCGGGAAGAGCGGTGGAACTGGGCCATACCCAGTCGATCCTACCCGAGGACCTGACGCAGCCGGGTTGCCCGCCGTGTCCCAGGTGCGGCCATGCCACTCAATGGGTCTTCACGCTGGCGCGGTGCCATCCGGGGCGCGGACCACCCGCAACACGCACTGAGGTCCCAAGCTCCTCCTTGGCCGCATGAACCCCGCGCGCACGCAACACCTCGCACCGCGCTCGCGCATCGCTTGTACTTCGCGCCGATATACTGCCGCAGGGAGTGGACTTTTTCTAAGTCGCCCCACCTTGGGGCACGTGGCCAGGCCCTCACGAAACAAAATCACACTCAAACCGACCGGCCGCGGGACCGCCCAGAGAGTCAATGGGCCTCAAACCTTCGGAAATCACAACCCCCTCCCGGAACACAAGCGCCATAGGACTTAGCCACTGACCGAGGCCTACTCGGTCTCACATCCGGGCTTGTTCAACTATGGGTGTATTTGCTGGCTCCGCGCGCCGGCTCAGTTTCTTGCCATTCTCACGCTCTCAGTCGGCGCGCTCCGCAGCAATACACCCTTTAGGGTTAGGCTGCCGGCTCATGAAACGGTACCTTCCTCAATGTGTGGTCTGGGCGGTTGCCAAACCCGAAAAAGTAGCCACCACGTCAGCACGGTAAGCGGAACCCAATAACGCATCACGCGCACCCAGCGTACTCCGCTGAGCGCAGGTCGCTCGCGGCGTGGCAAGCGGGCGATAGCTTCCTGGTAAATCGGAGAGCTCGCCAATTGGCTCCTGGGCACTCTTTCCTCTCGGTCATCGACGCGCACTACTACTACATCCGGCTCCCAGAACAGGCTCACTCCAAGCGACGGATAGGAGTGCCCGGTGTACGACCGATAGATTGGGCGCTGCAACAGGGAAGCAAAGAACAGCAAGGACAGCACCGCGACCCCGAGGAGAATCGCCGACCTAACTGTGATGTCGTTGCGTTTCATGGTGCACGGGCGTAGGTAGCCTAACCCTAAAGGGTGTATTGCTGCGGAGCGCGCCGACT
>CAZHEW010000407.1:0-3477 GCA_964531815.1 uncultured Verrucomicrobiota bacterium | reverse complement strand
GCCGACATCGCCTTTGTTGAAATCCACGTACTCCTCGGTCAGATCGGCGGCGTAAATCACAGCACTGGCTCGCCCGAGGTTGAGGTTGGCGTGGAGGTCAAACTCCTTGGGGGCGACTGCGGCGCAGAGCGCTTTAAACTTAGCCGCGGTCGGCTGGCCGCGCTTGAGGCTCCAGAGAATCTTGCGGCTGCCGGGCGCGCTGTAGCCGATGTCCACTTTGTTCTCCACGATCGTCGCGGGGCTGTAGCCGAGCGCGGCGATGATGCGGCCCCAGTTGGGATCGCCCCCATGCCAACTGGTCTTGACCAGCGGGCTGTTCGCCACAGCCCGTGCGGCGGCATCGGCGTCGGCGAACGACCTGGCTCCGTTGACGCGCACGGTGACGAACCGCGACACGCCTTCGCCATCGCGCACAATCATCTTGGCCAGCTCCAGGCAAACGTAGCTTAGGGCGGCTTTGAACTGGTTGCAGGCGGGGGATTGCGTTCCGAACTTGCGGTTGCGCGCGAGGCCATTGGCCAGCACGAGGACGGTGTCATTCGTGCTCATGTCGCTGTCCACCGTGATGCGGTTGAAGCTGTTGACCACAGCTTCGCGCAAGGCTGCCTGCAGGACTTTCGCCTCGACCACGGCATCGGTGGTGATGAAGCACAGCATGGTGGCATGGAGCGGCATGGCCGCCGGGCGCTTGCCGTTGGCGCTCATGCCGGGCTGGATCATGCCTGCGCCTTTGCACATGCCGCCGATGCGGATGGTCTTGCCGCCCAGCTTGAATTGAACGGCGACCTGTTTCGACCGCGTGTCGCTGGTCATGATGGCCTCGGCGGCCTGGTTGGCATGGGCCGCGGTGGACCCGAGCGCGACAGCGGCTTCGATGATGCCGGCCCGGACGTTGTCCATGGGCATCGCAACGCCGATGCGGCCGGTGGAGCCGACGAAGGCCGAGCCTGGTGGCAAGCCGAGCGCGGCTTCGGCAAAGAGGACCATGTCGCGCGCGTCTTTCAGACCCTGCCTGCCCGTGCAAGCGTTGGCGTTGCCGGAGTTGGCGACGACGGCTTGGGCCCGGCCCTGCTTCAGGCGCTCAATGCAGACCTTGACGGGCGCGGCGCAGGCCTGGTTGGTAGTGAACATGCCGGCCGCGGTGGCAGGGGCTTCGGAGACAATGAGCGCCAAATCGCGCTTCCTTCCCTTGTTCGAGCCCTTGCCGGTGCCGAGGCGCTTGATGTCACAGAAGACGCCAGCGGCGCGGAAGCCCCGCGGGGCGGTAATGGAACCTTGGACAGGTGTCAGTTTGGCTTTCATGGCAGCAGTCAGAATCTGTTATAGGGTTAGCTGTTCGCGCCGGTTTTAGCCAGCGCGGGTTTCGCCTCTGCGCTGGCTCACATTAGCCCCGCGGTCTCCGGGAATCCGCACATGAGGTTCATACTTTGGATAGCCTGGCCGCCGGCGCCCTTGACCACGTTGTCCTCCGCGCTCATCACAATCAGCCGCCCCGTGCGCGGGTCGTGGCGCCAGGCGATCTCGATCACGTTGGTGTGCACGACGTTCTTGGTGTCAGGCAGGGCTTTGCCTTCCAGCAGCCGGACGAAAGGCTCATGGGCATAGGCAGCCTGATAGCACTCCGCAATCTTATCGGGGGCCGCGCCGGTTGGTGTCAGGTACAGCGTGGTGAGGATGCCGCGGTTCACCGGGATCAGGTGCGGGGTGAACTGAATCGTCACCGCTTTGCCCGCCGCAATCGAGAGCTCCTGCTCAATCTCTGAAAGGTGCCGGTGCTTGGGGATGCCGTAGGGCCGGGCGCTCTCGTTGCATTCGACAAACAGGTAGTTCAGATCGGCTTTCCGGCCGGCGCCGCTAACCCCGCTCAGGGAGTCGGCGATGATGCCGTCGGGCTCGATCAGGCCCGCTCTGAGCAGCGGCAGGGTCGGCAGCAGGATGCTGGTCGGGTAACAGCCAGGCGAGGCGATCAGCGATGCCTTCTGGATCTGGGCTCGATAGACCTCCGGCAGGCCGTAAACCGCCTGGCGGAGCAACTCCGGCGCGGGGTGTTCGTGCGCGTAGAAGTCCTTATAGACCGCGGCGCTTCGGACGCGGAAATCCGCGCTCAGGTCAATGACCTGGCAGCCGAGCTGGAGCAGGGGGACGGCGTATTCGGCGGCCACACCGTGCGGCAGTGCGAGGAAGACGATCTGCGCCTGTTTGGCCAGCAGCTCGACTTTGGGCTCGGCAAAACGGAGCGTCCTGGCCCGCGGGTGATGGGCGAACTTCGGAAAGATCTGCGCCAGCGTCTGCCCGGCGTATTGGCGCGAGGTAACGGCGGCGAGTTCGGCGTGCGGATGCGACAGGAGCAGGCGGACGAGTTCCTCGCCCGAATACCCCGACGCCCCAACGATAGCTACTGGTTTAACATTCATCATAAAAAAAGCCCCGCGGGATTGAACCAGCGGGGCGAAGAAATTTCCAGTGCGATTAACGTTTGCTGTACTGGAAGCGTTTGCGCGCGCCCGGCTGGCCGTACTTCTTGCGCTCCTTCTGGCGCGCGTCGCGGGTCAGCAGGCCTTCCGCTTTCAACAAAGGCCGCAGGTTGGCATCCAGTGCAAGCAAAGCGCGTGCGAGCCCGTGCCGCACCGCGCCGGCTTGGCCGGTCGGACCACCTCCGGTGACGGTGATTTGCGCGTCGAACTTGCCGGCGCAGCCGGTCGTGGTCAACGGCTGAGCGGCGACCCTGCGCAGGGATTCGAGCGGGAAATAGTTTTCGAACGGCCGACCGTTAATTAGGATCTTGCCCGCGCCGGTGGACAAACGCACTCGTGCGACGGCGGTCTTGCGGCGGCCAGTGCCGATGTTTTGCGGAGCCTTGACTTCGGTAACTTGTGTGTCAGACATGCCTTAAGAGCGTGGAGGGTTAATGATGTTACTTTGCGAGCGCCAGGACTTGCGGGCGCTGGGCAGCATGCGGATGCTCGCTCCCTCTGTAAACTTTGAGCTTGGTCAAGAGCACCCGGCCGAGGCGGTTTTTGGGAATCATACCGCGCACCGCATGAGTGATGAGCCGCTCGGGATACCGGGCGCGAACCTGCGCGACCGACCGGTATTTTTCGCCGCCCTTCCAACCGGAGTAACTCATGAACTCTTTGGCGGTCTCCTTTTTGCCCGTGAGGCGAACCTTCTCGGCATTGATGACCACAACAAAGTCGCCCGCATCCAGGTGCGGCGTATAGACGGGCTTGTTCTTACCGCGCAACACATTGGCAAGCTGCGCCGCCAGGCGGCCCAGCACGACGCCGTCGGCGTCAATCACATGCCACTTGCGTTGGTCCAAATTCACTTTCGGCAAATGCGTCTTCATCTAAATTCCTGATTAAACGAGCGCTTAAAATAGCAGACCAGACGTCCGAGTCAACAGACATTTCAACTGTTTTAACTGCCGATCTGCGGCGGCATGCTGGCGGCGGCTGGCAGGCAAGATGCCGCGCC
>CAZHEW010000406.1:0-3482 GCA_964531815.1 uncultured Verrucomicrobiota bacterium | reverse complement strand
AGGCGCGCGGGCGTTGGGCGTTCAAGCAGTTGCCAAGGAGGCTTCTGTCCGCCAAAGTAGGGGCAGATGAGCAAACGCTTTTACATCACGACCGCCATTGACTACGTCAACGGGCATCCGCATCTCGGCCACGCGTACGAGAAGGTAGTCGCCGACGTCATCGCCCGGGCGCGCCGCAGCCTGGGGCAGAAGGTGTTCTACCTCACGGGCCTGGACGAGCACGGGCAGAAGGTCCAGCAGGCGGCGGTGGCGGAGGGTAAGAGCCCGCAGAGCTACTGTGATGAACTGGCGGCGGTGTGGCAGGCGTTTGCTGCCAAGCTGGACCTGACCAACGATGACTTCGTCCGCACCACCCACCCACGGCATCAGCAGGTCGTGCAGGCAATCCTTGCCAAACTGCACGCCGAGGGGCACTTCTACAAGGAGACCTATCGCGGCTTCTATTCGACCCGCCAGGAGACCTTCCTGACGCAGAAAGACCGCCTGCCCGATGGCACCTTCGACCCGTCCTGGGGCGAGGTCATTGAACTGGAGGAAGAGAACTACTATTTCAGGCTCAAGGACCATCAGCAGTGGCTGATTGACCACATCGAGCAGAATCCCTGCTTTATAGCTCCGGCCCAGCGCCGAAACGAAGTGCTGGGCTTTCTGAAGAACAACGTGCTGGAGGATTTGTGCATCAGCCGCCCCGCCTCGCGTCTCAACTGGGGCATCCCCCTGCCGTTTGACCCGAGCTATGTCACCTACGTCTGGTTCGACGCTCTCTCCAACTACATCACTGTGCCCGCTGCCCAGCGTGATCCCGGCGTGCCCGCTCCGTTCCGCCCTCAACCATCAACTGTCAACCATCCACTTGAACTGTGGCCTGCCGACATCCATGTCATCGGCAAGGACATTGTGAAGTTCCATACCGTCTATTGGCCGGTCATGCTCAAGGCTATGGGCGCGCCGCTGCCCAAACAGGTGCTGGTGCATGGCTGGTGGCAAAAGGACGGCCAGCGTATGAGCAAGAGCACCGGCAACGTCGTGGACCCGGTCGCCGTCATAGACGAGTGGGGCGTGGACGCCTTCCGCTTCTACGTGCTGCGGGAGCTGGACATTGGCCCGGACGGGAACTGGACCGAGGCGGGTTTCAAGGCGCGCTACGCGGCGGAGCTGGCCAACGGCCTGGGCAACCTGGTCAACCGCTCCCTCTCGATGCTCAAGCGCTACCGCAACGGCGTGGTGCCCAAGGTGTCGGGCGAACTGGCGCCGGACGTCGAGAAGGCAATCGCCGAAACACGCAGCCTGCTGGAGCAGAACCAGCTCCAGGGCGCGCTCCAGGCCATCTGGTCGCTGGTCACGCGGGCCAATCAATACGTGGATCAGACCGCTCCGTTCAAGCTGGCCAAGGACCCGTCCAAGGCCGAACGCCTGGATGAGGTCCTCTATAACCTGGCGGAAGTCTGCCGCATCCTCGCGGTGCTGCTCTGGCCCTTCCTGCCCGGCACGGCGGCAAAGATCTACGCCCAGCTCGGCTTGGCTGGCGCGCCGGATCGGGCCTCCGCCACGCGCTGGGGTGAGTTGTCGGCGGGGCATGGCATTGCGACTCCCGCCCCGTTGTTTCCAAGAAAGGAAACCTGACATTGCGCGCTTTGTGCCGAGCCATTCTTTGGGGCGCAGTCGGAGCTGCGTTGTTCAACACACCTGCTCAGACGCTTGATCTTCCTGCCCGCGCCACAAACGCCCCGAGTGGAACGGAGTTCCTCGGGCGCATTGCGCCATTGGACCTCGCGGAGCGCGAGAGCGAGGTCTATGCCCAGGTCATTGCCGGCAATGTCCCCGATTTCCTGCGCAGACTATGTCCCGTGCCGGCCAGGAATGTTACCGATGGCAAGGTGAGCAGTGGCACATACTACGTGACGCCCGATTACCTGGCCATCGGCTCCGATGACGACTATTTCCTGACCCCGATTTCGCCGAACACCGCCCAGCGAATCGCCGACGCTCTGCACTGCACGCTGCCAACGCCCAAAATGGTCAACCAGGTATTCTTTGCCTCAGAGGTCAAGCTTTCCCCCGTCCCTATTCCGCCCAGCGTCGCCATGACGACGGCCGCGGTCTTCAGCAAGCACAACGACCTTGTCCGTGCCCAGCGGGCGGAACAATTGAATGCGCATCCCTTGGGCGCGCTGGTGGCTGGTCACAAGAAGGACGTGGTGATTACCGCAAAACTGGCCGCAAATCCCGGCAAGGTGGCGATTTATGGCTGGCACCAGACCAACGGCCTTCCGATCCAGCCCCTGTACCTTAAGCACTCCGCGTCCTGGGTTGATTACAGCCAGTGCACCCGCCTCGTACAGCAGAGGATGGTTGCCAATGGAACCTCGCAAACTGTCTCTGGGGTCCTGGCTGATCCCGCCCTGGCAGGCCTGCTGAGCGATGGAGGCCCGTTGGCGGCTGGCCGTTATCCTACCAACGCCCTGCTTGCCCGCCATACCTTGACTAATGAGGCCAGGCTGAACAGCCTTGTGGCGAACCCCGCATTTAACGAGCGCCTCACATCGTTCACCTTCAACCCCGACGTCAAAGTCCGCGTCAACCTGCCGGGAGAATCGTCCTTCGCGGCTGCCAGCAAGGTGTTGCTGATCTTCTACGCCCTCCCCAACGGTAACAGTACCGATCAGACTGCTGGCAGAATCCTCCAGCCCGGCGACGACTGGCGCTTCGACATCCAGCACATCGCCGCGCAAACCCGCTTCCTGCGCGACTTGGTCAAAGACCGCGCAGTGGTGGTTGTTTACCTGGAAGCGGCTGGGAAAAGCTGGCCAGCCTGGCGCAAAGCCCACGGAGACAGGCAAATCCCGGAGATCATAGCTGCCGTGAAAAGGCTCTTCCATGGGCGTCAGGTCGAGACTGTTCTCAGCGGTCACAGCGGCGGCGGCAGCTTCATCTTCGGCTTCTTCAATGCTCTGGACAAGATTCCCGACGACGTGACGCGCATTGTCTTCCTGGACAGCAACTATGCTTACGACCCCGCCGCCGGGCACAAGGATAAGCTCGTAAAATGGCTGACCGCGCCGACCCAACCCAGGCTTTGCGTGTTCGCTTACAACGATGCCGTGGCCTTGCTCAATGGCACCAACTTCGTCAGCGCCGCGGGCGGCACCTGGGGCAAGAGCCACGCCATGCGCCGCGACCTGGCCGAGGTCTTCAAATTCACCGGCCACACCAATGCCAACTTTCAGAGATACAATGCCCTGGACGGCCGGGTGGAGTTAATCCTCAAGGAAAATCCCGAGAAGAAGATCTTCCACACCGTGCAGGTGGAACGGAACGGGTTCATCCACGGCATGGTCTCGGGCACGACCAACGAGAACCAGGGCTACGAGTATTTCGGCCCGCGCGCCTATTCCAGGTGGATTCGAGCCGAGTAAATGATCGGCGGTTCGTAACTGCTCAGGTAGCCGCCACTGTGGCGCTACACCATACACCACTGAGCT
>CAZHEW010000405.1:0-3483 GCA_964531815.1 uncultured Verrucomicrobiota bacterium | reverse complement strand
CGCCAGAACTGCCACCAGCGTTTTCTGGAACGCGGGTTCTTCCACTCTTCGTAGCGCCGGCTGATTGCCGCGGCAATCTTCTCGTAGTTCTCCCAGTTGTCGGCCACATGCCAGAAGCTCGGCAGGCGCGCGGCCAGCACTTTCTTGTAGTCGGCGAAGTAGGCGCCGCGCCGTCCTGCCTCGTCCACGTAATAATGCTGCACGAATTGGTTGCCCTCCTCGTTCAAGTCCTTTTCCGCGAACCGCTCCTGGCAGGCGGCTTCGAAGAACTGGCGCCCGGTGATCTCGCGCTGGCGCAATCGCGCCAGAAGTCCGGCAGAATGCGCGCGGTGGTAATCGCTCTCCAGCCCGTTGAGCACCGCCCAGGCGAGGAACATGCCGATATGCGTCCCGGCGTGCCCTTTGGGTAGAGGGTCGGCCTCTGTGCTGTAGTCGAAGTCCGCGCGGTCGTATGACATGGTGCCCCCAATAGTGACATGGCGCGCTCCCGGGCGCAATCCGCGCTGAACCGGGATGCCAGCGCACAGCTCCACCATGCTGCCCACCGCCTGCCGTGCTGCCCGGAGTCTTCTGGAGCACGCAGGGTGGTGCTACGGCTATTAGCTTTGTGCTTTCTCTGGACTAGCGCGACTGGGATTGCGCCTTCTCCCCGGCGAGGCCTTCGGCCAGCCCGGAGCGATGGCGGTTGCGGCGTTCGATAATGTGCTTGTCCACCGCGGGGTCGAAGGGCACCGGGTAGTTGCCGTCGTAGCAGGCCATGCAGAAAGAGCGCGCTGGCAGGCCGGTCGCCTTGACCATGCCCGCCTGCGACAGGTAGCACAGGGAATCGGCGTTCAGATAGGTGCGGATCTCCTCCAGTGAATAGTTCGCCGCCATCAGCTTGTTGCGGTCGGGGAAGTCAATGCCATAGACGCACGGATTGCGGTGCGGCGGGCAGCTCACCAGCACATGCACTTCTTTCGCGCCCGCTTCCTTGAGATTGTTCACGCGGGTCTTGCAGGTCGTTCCGCGCACGATGGAATCGTCCACGACAATCACCCGCTTGCCCTTCACCAGCTCCTCGATCAGGTTGAGCTTCACGCGCACGTCGAAGTCGCGGATGAGCTGCGAGGGTTGGAGGAAGCTGCGCCCCACGTAGTGGTTGCGCACGAAGGCCATCTCGAAGGGGATGCCCGATTCGAGCGAGTAGCCGAGCGCGGCGCAGTTGCCGCTGTCCGGCACGGGCACGACGACGTCGGCGTCGAGGGGAAACTCGCGCGCGAGCTGACGGCCCATCTCGACCCGCACCTTGTAAACGTTGCGGTTGGCGATGGTGCTATCCGGCCGGGCGAAATAGACATATTCAAAGATGCAGAAGGCGCGGCGGTCATGCCCGGGAAACGCTTGCACACTGCTGAGGCCGTCCCGGTTGATGGTCACAATCTCCCCCGGCTCCACGTCGCGCACGAACCGGGCATTGATCAAATCCAAGGCGCAGGTCTCGCTCGCCAGCACCCAGGCGTCGTCAATCCGCCCGAGGCACAGCGGCCGGAATCCGTGCGGGTCCCGCACGCCGATCAGCTCGTTCTCGGTCATGATGACCAGCGAGTAGGCGCCTTCGATGCGGCGCAGGCTGCGCGAGAGGCTGTTCGGCTGCCCGTGCAGCGTTGGCTGCGCCAGCAGATGCAGGATGATCTCGCTGTCCACGGTAGTCTGGAAGATTGAGCCGCGGGCCTCCAGCTCTTCGCGGAGCTGGGCGGCGTTGGTCAGGTTGCCGTTGTGGGCGATGGCGATCTGGCCGCAGGCGCAATCCACGGTGAGCGGCTGGGCATTGCGGAGGTGCGACGAGCCGGTCGTGGAGTAGCGGGTGTGACCGATGGCGATGGAACCGGGCATGTCGCGCAGGACACTCCCTTTGAAGACCTGCGGCACGAGCCCCATGCCCTTATGCGCATGGAACTGGCTGCCATCAGAGGTGACTATGCCCGCGCTCTCCTGCCCGCGATGCTGGAGCGCGTAGAGGCCGAAGTAGCTCAACTCCGCCGCGTTCGGATGACCGTAAACACCAAAGATGCCGCAATAGTGTTTCGGATGGTCGCTCATCGTTCAAACTCAATTCTGGCTAACGCATTGCGCGGGCGATGGAATTCCACCACCCGTCGTGCAGCTCGCGCACGTCGCAATTCAACGTAATGCCTGCGGTCTTGATTTCCAGTGCCTGGCCGCCCACAGTGCCGATCCGGGCCGCGGCCACGCCCAGAATCCTGGCCTGGGCCAGGACCTTGCCGGCATTGACTGCCGCCACCGAAATGATGATCCGTCCCTGCGATTCACCGAAGAGCAACGCATCCAGCCGCAACCCCGGCGCGCCCTGAGCCTCGGCGAGGTCAACCTGCGCCCCGATCAGGCGCGGGGTCTCCCGGGCAATCTGCTGGCTGATGCAACTCTCAGCTAGCGCGACCGCCAAACCGCCTTCGCTGCAATCGTGGGCGCTCTTGACCACGCCGGAATGAATCAGAGCCCGCAGTGTGAGGTGGAGTTCCTTTTCCTTCTCCAGGTCGCACCGCGGCGGCGTGCCGTTCTTGAGGTCATGAATGCGCTGCAGATAGGCCGAGCCGCCCAGCCCGGACAGCGGGTCGCCCGCATCAACGATGTCGCCGAGCAGGATGATTGCGTCGCCCTCGTCCTTGAACCACTGCGTCGTGATGTGCTCCGGCTTCTCAATCAAGCCGACCATCGCCACCGTGGGGGTCGGGTCAATCGGACCGGCGGGGTGCTGGTTGTAGAGCGAGCAGTTGCCGCCCGTGATTGGAGCGTTGAAGACGCGGCAAGCATCGGCCAGGCCGCGCACGCTTTCCCTGAGCTGCCAGAACAGCTCGGGATTGTGGGGATTGCCGTAGTTAAGGTTGTCCGTCGCCCCCAACGGCGCCGCGCCGGCGCAGGCCAGGTTGCGCGCCGCCTCGGCCACTACGATCTTGCCCCCTTCGTAGGGATCGAGCAGGACATAGGCGCCGTTGCCGTCCACCGACAGCGCGACGAACTTCTCGGGCACAGCCGCCGGCGTTCCAGGGATGGAATCGCCCTTGATGCGCAGCACGGCGGCATCACTGCCCGGGCAGACCGCCGAGTTGTCGCGCACCATGTGGTCATACTGGCGATACACCCAGTTCTTGGAGGCAATGGTCGGCCAGCTCAACAGCGCTTTCAGGTGCGCAGCCGGATCCTGGGCGTCGGGCACGCCGGAAAGATTGAAGGCCCGGACTTCTTTCAAGTACTCCGGTTCCTTTGCCTCGCGCTGGTAGACGGGCGACTCGTCGGCGATCTTCCGGGCGGGAATGTCGGCCACCACCTTGCCGTGGTGCCTCACGACCATGCGTCCCGTGTCGGTGACTGTGCCAATCTCTGACCAGGGCAGGTCCCACTTGTCGAAGATGCGCTTCACTTCCTCTTCGCGGCCCTTGTGGACGATGATGAGCATCCGCTCCTGCGATTCGCTGAGCATGA
>CAZHEW010000404.1:0-3491 GCA_964531815.1 uncultured Verrucomicrobiota bacterium | reverse complement strand
CCCATGCGGCCCAGCGGGGTGCGGTCGCTGTAATCCTTCACAAAGCCCGCCGGCAGCTTGCCGCGGTCGAAACCGCCGGGGGAAATGCAATTCACATGCACGCCCAGCGGCGAGAGCAGCCCCGCCAGATCTCGGGTCATGCCGATCACCCCGGCCTTGGCCGCGGCATAATCAATGGGCTGCCCCTGCATATTATTGCGCTTATACATCCGGCGATCCCTCCCCACCAGGCCCGCGATGGACGCAATATTGATGATCTTCCCGTGCCCTTGCCTGGCCATCAGGCGGCCGATTTCCTGGCAGCAATAGAGCGAGCCGAGCAGGTTGATGGCGATCAGCTCGGCGGCGTCCTCGGGCGCGCGCTCGAACAGGTGCGCCTTGCCCTTGCCGGCGGGAGTTCCGCCCGCGTTGTTGATGAGGATGTCAAGGTGTCCCTTCCACGCCGCGGCCTGGCGCGCCATTTCTGCTATCTCCGGCTGCCGGGTGACGTCCAGCGCCAGCGGCAGCACGTCGCGCTTGTGTTGGGCGCGAAGCTTCTCGGCGGTCTGCTGGGCGTTTGCGAGGCTACGCGAGGTGAGCACGAGGTCACAGCCCGCTTCCGCCAGCACGTCGCCCATGTGAAAGCCAAAGTCGCGCGCTCCGCCGACGACCACCGCCACTCGGCCGGTCAGATCAAACATTTCCTGGATGGTCATAAGTCAGTTCTCAGGCGCCAGGCAACGTCGCTCACAGCCATAGACTAGCAGAAACCAGCCGCCGCTTCAACCCCTCCTTCCCATCTCGGCGGTTCCGAGTCACCCCTTTGAGGCGATGAGAACCAGGCAGGCACCAGGGTGTTGAACGTGTCTTCGTTCGGGTCGCTACTTCCCGGTTGCGCTCCCTGCTGATTTCAGTTATAATAAAATCTAACATGAGAATCACAGACACACTGCGCGCTGAGCACGCCATCTTTCTCAGGGTGTTTGATCACATCGAGCGGGCTCTGCCCAGCTTGGCCACGCCGGCCGAGGTCCGTACCATGGCCGGCATCGTGGAGGCGTTGCTCGAGGGGCACGCCCGGACCGAGACCGACGTGGCGTACCTGGCCCTGGACCATGTCCTCGCAGAGAACGGGGAACTCAAGCGCATGCACCAGGAGCACCATGAAATTGACGAACGCCTGCGCAAGGTGCACACGGCCGGAACCTGCGCCGAAGCCCGGCGCCTCCTCAAGGTCGCGCTCGCAACCACGCGCGAGCACTTCCGCGGCGAAGAGCAGAATGTGTTCCCCCTGCTCGAACGGTCACTCCAGGCCGAAACGCTGCTCGAGTTGGGCCGCGACTGGATGCGACGCCAGGCGGCGTAGGAGCCAACCCCGGCAACGGCGCGAACGCCCGCTCCTCACCACTTCTCGAAGTGGACGTAGTCCTGCTGGAAACGGGTGCGGGGGGGCTTGGTTTCGGCCGAGCAGCCGATCGAAATGCAGCCCACCGGAATCACCGGCGGCGGCAGAGCCAGGATGCTCCTGAGGGCGTCCACGCGTTGCTCGCGGGGGTACACGCCCAGCCAGCAGGCGCCCAGGCCGAGGATGTGCGCGCACAACAGCAGGTTCTCGATGGCCGCCGAGCAATCCTGCACCAGATAGCCCACTTGCTGATCGTGCGCGGCCGGCAGTTCCCCGCAAACGACCATGCCCAGCGCCGCCTTGGCAATCATCCGCCCATTGGGCAGGGCCTCGGCGATCCTCGAGAGCGTGCCGCGGTCGCGGACCACGACAAACCGCCACGGATCCTTTGCCGCCGCCGAAGGCGCGGCCATGGCGGCCTCCAGCAGTTTCTGCACCACCGCCTCGCTCACCGGCGCGTCCGTATAGAGGCGGATGCTTCTCCGACCGAAGATAAACCCGAGCTTCTCATCAATGCTTGCATTCATAAGGTTCTGCGCGCGGACAGCATAACAGACATACCCCGGCCCAAGGCAAGCCCTCCCGGGAAAAGACTTGTCGGCGCACCATTGTTCCCGCTAAAAGGCGGCCATGCTAACGTTCCGGATTTCGCGCGGCTGAGCAACAGTCAGTGACGGCTTATGCGCAGACCAGCGACGAAACCCAACCTGCACCGATGACGTCATCCCCCTCTGGCATGGCGCGGGTGCGTTTCCCGGCGTTGCTGATGGCCGCAGCGCTGGCGCTGGCGACCATTGCGCTCTACTGGCCGGCCACGGGCCATGACTTCATCAACTACGATGATTCGCGCTATGTCACTGCGAATCCACAGGTTCAGGGCGGTTTGACCTGGGAGGGCGTGAGGTGGGCTTTCCGCCACCCCCTGCTCTGCAATTGGCACCCCCTAACGGTCCTGTCCCACATGCTGGACGGTGAATTGTTCGGTTTAAGGCCCTGGGGACATCATTTGACCAGCGTGCTGCTTCACGCTCTCAACGCGATGCTGGTCTTCGTCTTGCTGCACCACATGACCGGGGCGAGGTGGCGGAGCCTGTTGGTGGCGGCGTTGTTCGCCTTTCACCCGCTGCGGGTCGAATCGGTTGCCTGGGTGGCGGAACGCAAAGATGTGCTCAGCGGCTGCTTCGGCCTCCTGGCGCTCATCTTCTATGCCCGCTACGCGATAGGCACTGCGCGCTCGGCGGCCGGCGGTCAGAACCCGGCGCTGCGTGGTTCAGGCCTGCTCTCCCAGCTTCCGTCTCCCCTCTGCTATTGCCTCTCTCTGTGCTGCTTCGCCCTGGGGCTCATGTCCAAGGCGACGCTGGTGACATGGCCGTTTGTCATGCTGCTGCTGGACTACTGGCCGCTCCAGAGAAATGCGGCGCGCGGAATCCAGGATGCGGAGGCCGGGGCGGCGGGTGCCGTCCAGGGCGGGGCCACGCCCTGGAGGAGGCTTGTCGGGGAGAAACTTCCGTTCTTCGCCCTGGCGGCGGCGATGAGTGTCGTGACCTGCGCGGTGCAGAGGGGCGCGATGCCGGCGGCCGGGAACTTCCCGCTCGGCGCGCGCTTCGGGAACGCTCTGGTGTCGTATTGCCGCTATCTGGGGAAACAGTTGTGGCCCGCCGACCTGGCCGTGTTCTATCCCTACCCCGGGCATTGGCCGCTTGCGACGGTGCTGTTGGCGGGTGGATTGATGCTGGGGATTACGGTGCTGGCGGTTGTGCGGCGGCAGCGGTCTCCGTTCCTGTTGGTGGGGTGGCTGTGGTTTGTCGGAACACTCGTGCCCATGATCGGGTTGGTGCAAGTGGGCGGCCAGGCGATGGCGGATCGCTACACTTATATTCCGGCCTTGGGGGTCCTGGTGCTGGCTGTCTGGGGCGCGCACGAGCTTTCCCGGCGCTGGCATGGCACTGTGATTCCCCTGGCGGTGGCAGCTTCAGCGGCGATCGTCCTGTGCCTGGCGTTGACGCGGCAACAGCTTGGGCACTGGAGGAATAGTGAGACCTTGTTCCGGCATGCGGTGGCGGTCACCAAAGACAATTACTTCGCCTACAAGAGCCTCGGCGACGCC
>CAZHEW010000403.1:0-3492 GCA_964531815.1 uncultured Verrucomicrobiota bacterium | reverse complement strand
CGGGGTGCGCGAATTTCTGCGCTTCGTTGTTCCGGTGGTCGGCCCCTTTTGCCCTGGCCGACCGCCGGCTACCTGCTATCAACCCTTCGGGTTGACGGAACTGGCCGACCAGCGGATGAGGAGCACGCGGACCCCCAGGTTGAAGTTGCGGGGGCCGGCTTGAGCCTGTTGCGGTCCGCCGACCGAGAGTCGTGCGCGCAGGGTACCAACTGCCGCCTGGGAGGACCCGGAGTAGCCCGTCCAAGGCCCAGTGAAATCGGTCTGACTCCCGGCCGGATATGCACCCGGGAAGGTCGGAGACGGCTTGGGCTCTTGCACGGTCTGCCGGTCCATGCCGGGTCGAGAGAGGCTTCATTCTGGCCGCCGACTGCCCTACACCACCATCCTACCACCGTCCTGCCTCCGTTCCTCCTCCGTAGTATCTCGGTCCGTGGAACGAAGGTGCTACCCAGGTGCGACGGAGGTAGAACGGAGGTATCCGCCCGGCGGGATAGGGGTGACCGGCAGGCGAAGCGCGAAGAGGAGCCGCCCGGGGGCGGGCTGGATAGGGGGGGACGGTTGTCCGGTTAGCGGATTTGCAGCAGTTTCCGGTCGTCGGCAGTGAGGGTTTTCCAGGTGCCGGGGGCAAGGTCGTGCAGGCGCAGGAGGCCGATGCGGACGCGGATGAGGCGCAGGGTGGCGTGGCCAATGGCAGCGGTCATGCGGCGGACCTGGCGGTTCTTGCCTTCGAGCAACTCGAGTGCGATCCAGCAGGTGGGCACCGTTTTGCGGAAGCGGATGGGCGGGGCGCGCGGGGGAACCTCCGGCTGCGGATCGAGGAGCCAGGCGCGGCAAGGCAGGGTCCGCCGACCCTGCACTCGCAGTCCTTCGGCGAGTCGGAGCAGAGCAGGTTTTGCCGGAATGCGTTCGACCTGGGCCCAGTATTCACGTTCATGGGCGTGGCGGGGATGGAGCAATCTTTCATTGAGGCCAGCTTCGTCGCTGAGCAGGAGCAGGCCTTCGGAGTCGGCATCGAGGCGGCCGATGGGATAGACCTGCCGGGGGAAACCGAACTCGGCCAGGGTCCGATTGGGCGAGCTGTCGGGCGTGAAGCGCGCGAGGACGCCGCAGGGCTTATGGAAGGCGAGGAGCATCGTTAGAGGGACATACCCGTGGGGAGCAGTTTTCCTCGCGCCTGGTCGTCAGGGGCGGACTTCGACCCGGAAGATCTGTAGCCCTGCGTTGGCGTTGGTGGTGGTGTAGTACATCGGGCTGGTGGTGGCCTGGAGCCAATCGGTGACGGGGGTCCAATTACCTGAGTTGGCCGAGGCGCCGGACAGCGCCAGGGTTCGATAGAATCGCTGTGGGGAGGCGGCCGAGTCGGGATCCAGCCAATCCAGTCTGCCACCGTTGGTGTTGGTGTGGACAGACGTCCACGCCGCGAGATTGGACGAAGCTTGAATGGCATAGGGCAGATTAGTGGGAGCGTTGACATGGAGTGTGAGGCTGCCGCTGAGCCGGTCCACAGTCGCGGAAAGTCTGGGTGGAGCCCCAGCGGAAGCGAGGCTGGAGGCGGTCTGCACCTGGTAGAGCCGCCCGGGAATGGCGGCCCATTCGAGTTGGACGAGCCGGTTGCTCAGGGCCTCTACTCCGAGGAAGATCAGTTTCGACGCCGCATTGGTCGGGTTTGTTCCGGCCATGAACTCGGCATAATCGGACATTCCGTCCCCGTCCGAATCGGTGAACTGAGTGCGGTTGGTCGTTGCCGATCCGAAGTAATGCCTCTCCCAGGAGTCAGCGGTGCTATTGCCGTTGATATCCAGGGAAACATAGTTGCCGGTGAAGGCAATGGTGCCAGCGTTGGTGAGCGTGAGCGATTGATCGGGGGGCGTTTGATAGAAACTAACATCGCTGAATTGCACCGTATAGGGTCCCGGCGGCGCGTTGGTGATGGTGGTCAAAGGGGCGGTGCCGGTTTGGCTGATGGGGCCAGTCAGGGTAAACTTGCCTTGGCCGAGGTTCTTGGAGATCACAATGGTGCCGCCGCCGGCTACACCGGTGATGCTTACATTATCCACCAGCCAGCCGTGCGGATCGGTGAGCATCACGCCCTGGTATTCCCAGACCAGTTGCACGGTTTTCCCGACGTGGGCTGTCAAGGGCAGGGAGACCTCCTCCCAGCCTTCCGTGGTCGTGCCGCTGAAATCCTCGAGGACGAGCCCCGATGAAGGCGGAGTGCCTATGGTAGTGATGATTCGCACTTGGCCCTGCTCGAACATGGAACTGAAGTCGAGGCAATGCCAGAAGGTGAGAGTGGCCTGGCTGACGCCCGAGAGGTCAATCACCGGGCTGACCAGGAAGCTTTTGGTCGCAAATGGGATCGGCTCGCCATACAGGTCGCTGCCCCAGGCGTTGGTGCCGGAGTAGGCGCTGCTCACCAGGCCGTTGTCCGGGGTGCCTAGTGTCCATTGCACGCCGGCGTAGAGCGGGTCCGCCACTACCGTCCAGTCGCCAGCCCCGTCCTCCAAATCATCAGACCACGGAGGCCGCGACGCTGTGCGGGTAGTGAAGGTGTAGAGCGCCCCCTGATTATCGTCCACCGTCGTGTTGCCCGCCTGATCGCGGCTGACCACCTGGTAATAGTAATCGCGGTTGGCCAGAAGGCCCGGCACGGAGACCGCATGGTTGGTGACCAGCGCTCCGTCGTGGGCGGTGCGCCCCAACAGAATGGATTCGCCATATTGGACCAGCGAGTCCGCCGGCTTCGAGGTAATCCAACTTACTGTGGCATCGCCAAAGCCCGTGACCGCCGTGACATTGGTGATGAGAGGAGGCATTGCGTCAATAGTGGCATGGACGACCACATTGCTGTTGTTCGAGGCGTCGAAATAGGTGGCTGTGACAACGTCGCCGTGGCCGACCGGCAACTGGCTGGGCGCGGTGTTGGTGGCCACCAGCGTGAGAAAACCGCGGAACAGCCCGGGGCGTGTCGTTTCGTTCAGAGTCAAGGTGACACGGTTGGTGCTGGAACTGGTTGTGAAGGTGGCCTGAACCGGGCCTTTGCCGGCGAAATCGGAATCCGCCACCTCGACGGTGGCCTGGGCCGGAACGGAATACTTGTCTTGGTTGAGGCAGAGTGTTCCAATCCCGTGTGCGCCGGGCGTCAGGAACTTGAGAATATTGCGCAGGAGGCGCGCTCGGTTGCCGGGCGGCGTTCCCGCCACAGGCACGGTATCGAGCGGGAAGGACAGAAAGACGACCCGGCCGGGGCTCTCCGCGCCGACGCGCGGGTAGCTCATCCCACAGGGCCGTCCGGAAACCGCATCCAGGAGAATAGGTGCGGCATTGGTGGTGGGCGTGAAAGTATCCGAGAAGTCGGGGCCGAACATGAACTCCTCGAAGTCAAACCCCGGGTAGAGGCTGTAATCAAGATTGACGGCGATGCCGTCGGTAATGGAATTTCCCGGCACCCCCAGTATGGCCGTCACCCCGCAGTCTTCGTCGCAATCCGCG
>CAZHEW010000402.1:0-3495 GCA_964531815.1 uncultured Verrucomicrobiota bacterium | reverse complement strand
CCGACGCTGGATTTCCTGGGGAGCGGCAAGTTGCCGAGCAGCTCGCTGGGCATTCTGAGTTCCACCCAGATGAAGGACTTGATCGGCGAGTTAAAGCAGCGCTATGACTTTGTGTTTTTTGATTCGCCGCCTATTATGGGCGTGAGCGATGCGTCGATTCTCGCCAGCGAAGTGGATATGACCATTCAGGTCATCCAGTACCGCCGCTATCCGCAACCGATGAACATCCGTGCCAAACAGTTGATTGAGAAAGTTGGCGGCAACCTGGTGGGTATCGTGCTGAACAACATCAACATGTCGCAGGACGAGAGCTACTACTACTATAGCGGCTACTACCACGATTACTACTATCGGAGCGAGGAACAACAGGAACCCGCCGCGAAGGAGGGCGCCGAATCCGAGGACAAGGCTAAGTTGGACATCAAGCAGAAGTATTAATAGGGATTCAGATTGAATGAGCATCACGAATATTGGTAAGCAGTTGGGGCGTTGGGGAGCAGTATGGGGTTTATTCCTGGCGGTTGCCTGTCTATGTGGGTGCCGCACGCAATCACAAGAAATGGAGCTTGCGGGCATTGCCATGACTAATGCCGTCGCTCCCGAACCGGAAGTATTCCGCGTGGGCGATTCGTTGACCATCGTCTACTCCGATCTTCCCCAGGTCACCCCGGAATTCTCAGGAAAGATCAAGGAGGATGGAACCATCACCCTGCTCTTGAACAAGTCTTTTACAGCCGCCGGCAAGACTGCGGGTGAGTTGGAACGGGACATCCGGGCATATTATGTGCCGACCTACTACAAAAACCTGACCGTGACTGTGAAGCCGGTGGAGAGTACTCGCTGGTACTACGTTTACGGTGAGGTGAAATCTCCCAATCGGCAGATATATAACAGCCGCATTACGGTGTTGCAGGCCATTGCTTCCGCCGGCGGATTCACAGACTTTGCCAAGAAGAAGAAGGTCAGACTGACGCGCGTGGATGGCCGTTCTCACACCATCAACTGCCCCAAGGCACAGGAGAATCCCATCCTGGACTTGGAGGTTTATCCGGGCGATAAGGTCTATGTCCCGCGCCGCATTTGGTGATGGTTCAGCTTAGGGTGCTGTCCGGGAAGAAGGCGGGCACCGCATGGGTCGCCCGCCGTTTTCCTGTACGAATCGGGCGTTCCCCCGCCGCCGACTTGCAGCTGGAGGATGAAGGCGTTTGGGATCAACACCTGCAACTGGACTTCGACCCTGTGCAAGGCATCGTCCTGGTCGCTCATCCCTGCGCACCTGCGACGGTTAATGGGCATCCACTGCAGCAGACCGTCCTGCGCAACGGCGACGGCATCCACATCGGTGCGCTTAAGATGCAGTTCTGGCTCCGCGAAACCCGCCAAGCCGGCCTGCGCTGGCGCGAAGGACTGACCTGGGGAGTAATCACCGCAGTTTCCCTCGGCCAGGTCGGCCTCATTTACCTGCTCCGATAGCCCCGATTAATGCCGGAAGTGTCTTGTGGCGGTAAACGCCATTGCCACGTCGCGCTCGTTTGCTGCCGCAATTACTTCCGCATCGCGCACTGAGCCACCCGGCTGAATCGCTGCCGTCGCTCCCGCCTCTGCCGCTGCGATCAGACCGTCCGGAAAGGGAAAGAAGGCATCGCTACAGACCACACTGCCCCTGAGTGATAGGCCCGCTTCCCCAGCCTTCCAAACAGCGATGCGGCTCGAGTCCACTCGGCTCATCTGGCCCGCGCCAATCCCCAAGGTCCGATCGGCTGCGACAAAAACGATGGCATTGGACTTCACATGCTTTACAACGCGCCAGCCGAACAACATTGCCTTGCGTTCCGCTTCCGTTGGCTGGCGGCGAGTCACAATCCTCATGTCTTCGGACGTCGTTGCCCGCAAGTCATAGTCCTGCCATAAGTAGGAGTTAGCGCCCACGCTGCGCACATTCCACAGCTGCGCGGATAGTGGGGATCCCAGCGCCTTGATGATGCGCAAGTTCTTCTTCTTCTGCAAAACGTCGAGCGCCTCAGCCGTGAAGTCGGGCGCGACGATCACCTCGCTGAAAATCTCCGCAATCGCTTCCGCGCACGCCCGATCAAGCGCCCGGTTCAACGCAATGATCCCGCCGAAAGGCGCCTGCCGGTCAGTTGCGAATGCCTTGTCCCACGCCTCGCGCAGGCTGCCCCCTTGCCCCACGCCGCACGGATTGGTGTGTTTGAGAATGGCCACGGTGGGCGGGCCCGCCGAGAATTCCGAAATCAGCGCCACCGCAGCGGTCACGTCGAGAATGTTGTTATATGAGAGTTCTTTGCCGTGCAGTTGCTGAAAGTAATCATTAAAGCCGCCATAAAGCGCCGCCTTCTGATGCGGATTCTCACCGTAGCGCAGCACCCGCGCCAGCGGCGCTTGAATCCGCAATACACCCGGCACGCCAGCAGTTAGCGCCATGCCAAAGGCCTTTTCCAGATGCGCAGAAATGGCGGCGTCGTAGGCGGCGGTGCGCGCAAAAACCTTGGCGGCCAGCTTGCGTCGCAGTTCCAGCGTGGTTTGCCCATTTGTCTTGATCTGTTCCGCGACTGATTCGTAGTCGCCGGGGTCCACTACCACCGTCACACTTTCGTGGTTCTTAGCTGCGCTGCGCAGCATGGAGGGCCCCCCGATATCAATGTTCTCGATGGCCTCTGCCAGTGCCGCGTTGGGCCGGGCAACGGTCTGTTCAAACGGATACAGATTGACCACCACCATATCAATCGGCTGGATGTCATGCGTGCGGATCGCCGCTTCGTGCTTTTCATTTCCACGGATGTAGAGCAGCCCACCATGGACTCTGGGGTGGAGCGTCTTGACGCGGCCATCCAGCATTTCGGGGAAACCGGTGTAGCGGCTGAGGTCGGTAACATGCAAGCCTGCCTCGCGAAGTGCCTTGGCCGTCCCGCCCGTGGAAATCAACTCAACCCCTGCGTCGGCCAGCACCTGAGCGAGCGAAGCGAGTTTTGTCTTATCAGAAACCGAGAGCAGCGCGCGTCGAATTTTCTCCATAACCAGGCCACACCTTCCTCTACCGGCGCTAGTCCTGTCAACGGGCAAAGTTCCATTTCAGTGCGAGTTCCGGGCGGACACATCGAGTTCGGCCGCGAGTAAGATAAGAGCAACCGTCTGTCCAAACGGATCAATTCAACGAGCAGAGGAAGCCTCATGATTCAACCAGCGGCCTGCGGATATCAATCACTGCCGCCTTTGCCCATGTGTCAGTTGTAATCTGTTGGCAGTAAATGAGGGAACGAGACACCCGCATCAGCCAATTCCCCCTGTTGCAAAAGTCTCGAGCGCTCTCGACTTTCCGCTGCGCTTGGGGCAGCTTGAAACCGTGACTGCGAATGCCTTCTCTGCGGCAGCACCGCTTCGGAGTCTGGGGAAGCGCCCAACGGATGTTGACGCCCTAATCACAAACCAGTCGCCCTCCCCTGCCAAGATCAACCTCTTCCGATCCCTATTCCGCGG
>CAZHEW010000401.1:0-3521 GCA_964531815.1 uncultured Verrucomicrobiota bacterium | reverse complement strand
AGCGCCTTCTGGCGGACCGGTTCCTGCTCGGAGATGAGGACGCCCTCAAACCCGGCGCAGATAGCGCTGACCTTGATCTTACGTCCCGCGAGTGCCTTTTGGAGTTCCTCGGCGCGCCCGGCTAGGCCGCGGCCGCCCAGCTCAAGGCCTTCAAACCCGTTTGCTTCGAGGAAGTCGAGCTTCTCGGCCAGGGACTTGCCGGGGGTCAACCCTTCCTGGCAGGAGAGGCGCAGCCGCGCTTTCTGCGGCGGGTCGGGCAGGGTGAAGGCTTTGGCGGCAGGCGCGACGGCGCCCACGACTCCGGTGACGGCAGACACAGTCAGGAATTCACGGCGATTCAGTTTCATGCTTCTAAAACGTAAGGGATGAGACGCTCTTGGCGAGATTAAATGGCAGGACTACTTGAGGGCCGAGGTCCGCATCTGCAGCCAGGCGACGTCGGGATTGTTAGGCGATGAGACATTGAGTGGCAGAGTGTTGTCGTATTTGACGGGCGGCATGGTGCGCTGGTCCTTCCACTTGTGAATCTCCGAGTGGCCATCCGCGAAGGCGATCCCGCAGGCGTTGGCATGGAAGCTGGCGGGGTAGTCAATGATTTTGGCGTCGGCGTTGGTCAGAGCGCATTCGACCGCCAGGCCCGCGTCGTTAATGCTGTCGGGGTGTTCATCAGTAATTACCCAGAGCATGTCGGGCGACGGCCGGATAATGTCCGTCATCTTGCCGTATTTGCGCCAGGGCTCCGATAGCTGGGGCTGGGTATTGTCGCCGCCTAGCCAGGGCCCGATGACCGGTTGCAGCGGAGGGTTGCGCAGGGTGCCAACCGATTGGCTCATGGCGACGCTGCGGACGCGGCTGAAGGTTTGGCCGCCCATGCTGACGGTGCTGCGGTCGGCGGGACACCTGTAAATGCCGGGCGCTTTGGTATAGGGCCCCAGCTTGCCGTACTTGGGATTAATGAGGAACATAACACTGTAGTTGGCGATGTTGGCTCCATCAAAATCCATCTTCCCCCCGGACCAATTACCGTTGTCGGTATTGTCTTCGTTCGGTGGCAGCCACTCGGCGTGGTCCCCCGAGTATAGGTGCCAGGCAAGCATGATCTGGCGGGTGTTATTCATGCACCAGATGCCTTGGGCGCGGGTCTTGGCCCGGCTCAGCGCCGGCAGAAGCAGGGCCGCTAAAATTGCGATGATGGCGATGACGACCAGCAACTCGATGAGGGTAAAGCCTGCCTTGGGCTGCCCGGGGGGCGGCTCCGGTTTTTTGACTGCCGCCGAGGTGTTCATTGCCAAATACTTAGTCTGGTAACAGACACAGCTTCAGTAACTTCTGCGTGTAGAATACCGCGCTGGCGGGCCGCCCGTCAAGCACAGAACGTATTACTGAAACAGTGCTCGATAGAACTGATACCGGCGATCGCCGGTAGAAAGGGTAACGCTGGCCGGGGCGCGGTTGGTGGAAACGGCGGCCCAGTCAACCAGGTTGGCCGAGGCCTGGATGATGTAATTCATGTTGGTCGCGCCATCGAGGAGGAACTGAACCTGGCCGCGGTAGGTGGGGTTGGCCAGCACGGGCACATCATGGTAGGGCTGGGTTTGGACCGCACGGTAGAAACGGCGGCTGGCGCCAGCGGGAACGGCGACTTGTGCCGGCGCGACATAGGTGCCGACGAAGGCCCATTTAACCAGGTCGGTCGAGGACTCGATAATATAGGCAGCGTCGGCAGTGCCGTTGAGCCAGAACTGGAAGTGGCTATAACTAAACCCGCTCAGGACGGGCACGACATTGACGGGCGCGATTTGGATTGCGTTGAGCGGCGCGCGCGGATGGTTGTCGGAGGCGTATTCACCGGTGGCCGTGACGGTGAAGCTCGTGCCGCGGACATTGGGGAAACGGCAATAATTGCCGGCAGAAGCCGAGGGGCCGCCGGTGGTGGAGTCCGCCTCAATGTAACCGCCGGCGAAATCGGTGTCACCAGCGTCCAGCACGTATTTGGTGGCGCTACCGCTGGTAGCAGTAAGCGCGTATTTAGCGACGCGCGTGGCGCTGCCGTTCTCGCCGTCGCCATAGACGATCACGTCGTAGAGCGGAAATTTCACGCCATTGACGGTGACGGTGGTGGTGGAGCTGTCAGTGGTGTCGAGGTAACCCAGCATCAGGGCGAAATTGGCCGGTGAGTTGCCCATCGTGGAGAACTCGTGCGTGCCGCCGGGAGCGGTCCAGGTGGCCGTCATCCCGGCCCCGAGGGCGACATTGGCGCCATTGCCGCCCGCGGTGAGATTGATCCAGCCTCTCTGCGGCACCACGCCGGCATAACCATAACCGCAGACGGGGATGCTATCGTCGCCGGTGCCGGGGTGGATGAAGTTGATGCCGACTGGCATGAGCGCTTCCGCGACGCTGCCGGGCCAGGCGTGGCGGCGGGCAACGGCCTCGTCGAGGTCAGCCAGGATGTCGGCTTTGAAGTAATCGGAACTGCCGTTTATGTTCCAATTGTCATAGCCGTCCGGCCATTGGTACATGTTGAAGCAGCGATACACCGGTTTGCCGGTGGCGATGGCGGTTTGGTTGTAACGGCTGATTTCGGCATAGACTTCCTGCATCCAGCCCGGCTCGTAGTGCGACTGCGGACTTTCCCAATGGCCGCCTTTCCAGTAGTAGTAGCCGTTGCATTCGGTGGCGTAGAGCGGGAGGTGATAAAGTGCAGGCGGAATGCCCAGGTTCACCCAGTCCTTATAGACGTAGAAACTCTTGTACAGTCCGGCCGCGGCCCCCGTAAACTTCTCCGTGCTATGGATGGCTTCGCAAGTGTAGCCACGCGAGGAGACGTGCAGGGCGATGCCGTCCGGGGGGCACGGCTTTGGGCCGGTATTGGTGATGGCCGTGAGGATTTGGTTGAGATGCTGAACCCAGGTCAGCGGGTTGGCATCGTAGGCATAATTGGTGCCCATATAAGGATTGGTGCCGGCGCCAAACGGGCCAGAGAAACAGGCTGGCGCCGCCGGCAGCACCTTATCGTTCGGGCGCACGGCCTTGATGGCATTATAGACCTTGCGGAAACAGCGCGCGTAATTGGCCGGCGTAACGTAGGCGCATTTACCCTGTGCCGGTTCGTAGGGCCATTCGCCGGAAATGTTCAGCTCATTGCCGATGGTCCAGATGGAGCAGCCGCGGGAATTCGCCACGAAACTGGCGCAGCGTATGGCGAACGCATCATAGTGGTTGGTTGGGGGGATGGTGCCGTTGGGGAAATAGCCGTGATTGATGCGGCCGATGACGGTGTGGCCCTGATTGCTCAGGAACCGGTAATCCACACCCCATGTCTGGTTGGTGTCCACACCAATGGACACCGTGACCGTGACCCAGCCCGGCCCGGCACCGTTGCTGATGTGACCGAGGTATTCCGAGGCATCAGCCGGGGTCGGGTCGCCGCCATCGAAGATGCCGTAGAGGTAGGGAGATTCAGCGGCCCAGAGGGAGCGCGCCAGGAGAAGGATGCTGGTGAGCACAACAACCAGCCG
>CAZHEW010000400.1:0-3522 GCA_964531815.1 uncultured Verrucomicrobiota bacterium | reverse complement strand
GCCTCACCGAAAAGCTCTCCAGCACTCTTAGCTATCGTTTTTACTGGCGCACCTCTGACGAGTCCGACAGGAATTACTCCGTCAATGTGGTGAGCTTGAATTTCAACTACGCGTTTTAGTTTTAGGCCGCAGGAGAAAGATGCTGGCTATTTACTTCGGAAACTGGTATAAGAAGAGAATACTGACAACTTGAGAAGCTACATTGCAGGAGCCTGGATTGTGTTTCTGGCCTTATGGGGTCTGGCCGCTTGCGCCCAGACTTCTCCTCCCGCCAAAGCGCCCAAGAGCCGGGGCCCTGTGTTCATGGACGTGGAAGGCCTAATGCCGCTCCCGGGGGCGCCCGTATCAGCTCCCGCAGCGGCTATCGTCCATACTAATTTGGCGGCCGACAGCGGGGTTGCCACAGTGAGTAATGCCGCGCCGACAACACTGCCTACCCTGACGGGTTATGTGCCGGACGACAAATACAAGCTTCGGGTCGGGGACAAAGTCAGTTTCCAGATAGTAGAGGACCGTGATGCACCGAGAAGCCTGGTAGTGGCAGATTCCGGCGAACTGTACGTGCCCTACCTTGGCCGCGTGCCGGCGGAAGACAAGACCTGCAAACAACTGGCGGATGAGCTGAAAGCGCAACTGGAAAAGGAGTACTATTATCGGGCCACCGTGATTATCGCGTTGGACATTGCGAACAAGCTCTTGGGCCGGATCTATGTGTGGGGCCAGGTGCGCGCGCAAGGGCCGATGGATATTGCCGTCAATGAGAATTTGACGGTGGGCAAGGCTATCTTGCGCGCCGGCGGCTTCGCCGATTTTGCGAACAAGAAGAAGGTGAAGTTGGTCCGGGCCACAGGCGAGGACGGCGCTGCCAGGCAGACCTTTGAGTTAAACATGGTTGACATCCTGGAAAAGGGAGCAGCCGAAAAGGACATGGTTCTTCAGCCGGACGATTTCATCATTATTCCTTCCCGGTTGATCAGCTTCTGAAGCCAATTGTTCCCCGAATGAACGACCAACCTGTCCATGCCACCCCTGACCGGTCCAGCTCGACGGCCCGGCTTCATTCACGGCTGGCCCGCATCCGGAACCTCCTCCGTGAAAAGTGGTGGGTGTTGGTTCTGGGCGCGCTGGCGGGAGCGATAATCAAGGCTGGCATGGCTTGGAATGCGCCCCCGACATTCGTCTCGGTCGGGCGCATGATTGTCAGCATTAAGCTGGCCATCCAGCCGGCTTCACTTTATTCCGAGGAACTGAGTAACTTCCTGGGAACCCAGGCAGCCTTGATGCAGTGCGGGGTGGTGATTAACCGCGCGCACGAGCGCGTTCGCGCGCAGAGGCCGGAGATAGGAATGCACCCCGTGGGGTTAAGCGTCTCGGTGCTGCCCAAGACGACTATTTTCGTGTTGCAGGCCTCGGGCAGCGACCGGGATTACACGCAGGCGTTCTTGCAGGCGTGCATGGACGAGTACATCGCGCTGAAGAAGGAAATGCGGAACCAGACCTCCGATACGACGGTTGCCGGCTTGACGGAGCAGGTGATGCGGCTCGAGAAGGATCTGCGCAGAGCGGAGGAGGAGGTGGTTGAATTTCAGAGCACCAACAGCATTGTGCTGTCTCAAGAGCAGGGCAATAGCCCGGCGAATTACCTCGCGGCGTTGTATCAACGGCTGGCGGCACAAAAGTCAGAGTACTCGTTGCTTCAGAGGCTTACACTTGATCAGAACCTTGCTCGCCAGCAGGCGGCGGGCGGAACCTCCCCATCGGTGAATCCGCTGCTGGTTAACGGAAGCGCTTCGCAGCCCGATACCAATACCGCCTCGATGTCGGCGGGTGGCGCTGTTGGCCAGGTTTCCTCCTCGACCGGGGGGGACCGAACGGACGTGGCCTACCTCCAGGCGCAGCAGCAGTTGCTTCTGCTCAAGGCCGAGCAGCAGGAGTTGGGGCGTTACCTGCGAACCAATCACCCCAAGATGATCTCCATGCAGGAGGACATTGGCCGCCGGGAAGAACTGCTAAAGATTCTGCGCGACCAAAGTGAGGAACAACTCAAGAGCCGGAAGGAGTTTCTGGCGGTGGAGATTGAGATTATCGAGAATGACTTGAAGGCGTGGGATGCCAAGAGTTTGGAGTTCCAGCATAAGACGGCGGAATACCAGACGCTCAAGGCCAACGTGCAGAGAATCCGGGAGCTCTACGACAAGTTGTTGGCTACGATGCAGACGCTTGATGTCAACAAGGAGATAAGTCCGGAGAGCGTCGAGACCATAGAGAAAGCGTCACCGGCCTATACGGCCCGGCCTGAACTGTTGAAGAAACTGGCCGGCGGCGCTTTGGTGGGTCTTGTGGCAGCCCTCGGATTGTTGCTGGTGCTGGACCGGTTGGATGATCGGCTGGGATCCTTCACGGAACTGCAGGAGCTGTTCGATGAGAACATTTTGGGGCAGGTCCCCCGGGAGAAACTGATTGCCACAAAGAAGCAAACGAGCCTGATCGAGCCCGAGGATACGCGGCATTCATTCGCCGAAGCCTACCGGAACCTTCGTTCCTCCCTGTTGTACATGACCGAGGCGGGTGATCGTCCCAAAACCATACTGGTGACCAGTTCGGTGCCGAACGATGGCAAGTCCGTCACCGCGGCGAATCTGGCCATCACCATGGCCAGTGCCGGCTCCCGCGTGCTGTTGGTTGACGCGGATTTGCGCAAGGGGACGCTTCACCGACTGTTTGGCCTTCCGGCTGAGCCTGGATTGTCGGACGTGCTGGCAGGAAGAGTCGCTTGGGAAGCGGCTGTGCGCGCCACTAGGTTCAGCAATATGTTTATTCTCCCCGCAGGCGCGTTCACGGTGCAATCGAGCGAGTTGTTTATTAGCGAGGCGACCAAACAGTTCCTGCAGGACGCCGCCAGTCACTACGACTTTGTGGTGTTCGACACTGTGCCAGTGATGGCGGCCGACGATGTAACCAGCCTTGCGCCGCAGGTAGATGGCGTGGTCTTCGTGATCCGCGCTGCATTCACATCAGGCCGCGTGGCTCGTGCCTCTCTCGAATCGCTGTACCAGCGCCAGGTCCGGGTGCTCGGACTCGTGTTCAACGCGGTTCGGCCAAGCTCCGAGGATTACTACTACTACCGCTATAAGGATTACTATCGGCCATATCCTGCTGCCGGCGCCAAACCTGCGGAGACAGAGCGCAAGGAGAAAGTCTGACCTGATCCAGCTTCATGGCATGAAGCGCAAGCGCAGGATCGTCCACATGATTCAAGGGCACGAGCAATCATCGCCAGGCTGGAACTGTTCCCGGTTGTGCCTCTGATCGCAAAGAACGCGGCGCGGGTTTGTCTTAAAGCAAGTGGTTGTTTGGCGACCTCGTATACCAGCGCATGATGGGTGTGGTAAGAACAAGGGCAAAGAATGCCTCGCATGGATTCGCCCATCGCCCGCGCACATTCTAGCGCGGCGAGTGCAGCTTCTGGCTCATCTTCCTCCATTTGGGCATGGGTTTCCGTGGGAGCCGAAACCGACGCAA
>CAZHEW010000399.1:0-3525 GCA_964531815.1 uncultured Verrucomicrobiota bacterium | reverse complement strand
CGCGCGTTGCGCAGCACCGAATTGGCGCGCCTGGTCCGCAGCGTCTGCGAAGATCAGCGGCGGTTCCCGCTTCAGCTCGCCACGGTCCTCAGCCAGCAGTTCGCCGGACACGGCCTGCAGTTCTTCAAGGTCAACAAGACGCTGACGCAGGTTTGCGTCGCGCGGCCGCGTTACCTGGACTTGACGGCCACGCCGGTATCCGAAGGCGTCAGGCGCATTGTCGAATACATCAACGCGACTCCCAAGTGCACCCGCCGGCAACTCGTCGAAGCCCTCTCGCCGTCACAGCCCGCCCCGGTCGTCCCGTCCGCTGGAGCCGATGCGCCCCAGGCCGAGAGTGCCGAGCCGACGCCGGAACAGACCGCTGTGATCGCCGACCTGCACTGGCTGATCCACGAGGGGCATGTCATCGAGTTTGCCACTGGCATCCTGGAGACGGCCAAGAAGCCGCTGCCCAAACCGGAACCCCGGCTTGCGCCCAAGCCCGCTCAAGCCGCGCCGCCAGCCGAAGCCGCGGTTGCAGCTCAGGCAGCCACGACTGAGCCGCACCCCGAGGCTGCGCCGGTTCCCGCTGCGGAACCGCCGCCGGCGGCGACGGCGCAAGTCACAGAAGCCCCCCCCGCGCTCGCCAGTGAGGCGGCGACACCCGAAACCACGGCGAATGATACCCGGCCCGCGGCGCCGATTGAGCCATCGGCACTGCCTCCGGCAGGCCCGGTCGAGTCGCCATCATAGACCGCTCAAGGCCCCGTCCGCGCGCATTTCGCCCAACAGATTATGCCATTTACCAGGTTTGGTCTTTCGCCCTCCGTGCTGCAAGGGGTTCGGGCGATGGGGTACCTCGAGCCCACCCCGATTCAACTCCGCGCCATGCCGCTCATCCTCGAGGGGAAGGATGTGATCGGCAGCGCGCAGACCGGCACGGGCAAGACCGCCGCGTTTGCGCTGCCTGTTCTGTCCAGGCTCGCACAACACAACGCGGGGCCGCGCCTGCTCGTCCTCGAGCCCACACGCGAGCTGGCGGCTCAGGTTGAGACCGCCATCCATGATTTTGCCCGGTTCACCAACCTGCGCACCGCCGTCGTCTTTGGCGGCGTCGGCTATGGCAAACAGTTGGACGCCCTCCAGGACGGGGTGGATGTGCTGGTGGCGACGCCCGGCCGGCTGCTCGATCACATGCAGCGCGGCACCTGCAAGCTCGACCGGGTCCAGTTCGTGGTGCTGGACGAGGCCGACCGCATGCTCGACATGGGCTTTCTGCCGGATGTGCGGCGCATCCTCGACCGCTGCCCCCGCAACCGCCACACCTCCCTGTTCTCCGCCACCATCCCGCCGGAGATCGAGACCCTCATCCAATGGGCCATGCGCAACCCGCAGACGATTGAAATCGGCGTTCGCCGATCGCCCAAGGACACGGTCAAGCATGTGATCTACCCGGTGTCCGATTCACAAAAGGCCGACTTGGTGCTCGAACTCCTCCAGCGAGTGAACTACGACTCGGTGATTGTCTTCTGCCGCACCAAGCATGGCGCCGACCGGGTCGCGGGCCTGTTGAAGCGGAACAATCACGCGGTGGCCGTGCTGCATTCGAATCGCACGCAGCGGGAGCGGGAGCAGGCGTTGCGCGGCTTTCGCGACGGGCGCTTCGAGGTGCTGGTCGCCACTGACATCGCCGCGCGCGGGCTGGACATCGCCGACGTCAGCCACGTGATCAACTACGACGTGCCGCAGCACCCGGAGGATTACATTCACCGCATTGGCCGCACCGGCCGCATGGAGGCCACGGGCGATGCTTTTACGTTAATGGTGGCGGAGGACATCCGGCACGTGAACGCCATCGAGCGCTTCATCAGCCAGAAGATTCCGCGCGTGAAGCTGGAGAACTTCGATTACCGCTACACCACGCTGTTTGAGCAAGGCAAGCCAGGCCAGCCGCAAGGCGGCGGAGGCCGGGTGCGGGGAGCGCGCGTGCGGGGCGGATACTTCTACGGACCGGCGCGCCGGCGACACTGAGGACCTGGCCGCGTGGCCGCGCGAGTCGCCCCGCCAACCCGCCGGCACCAATAGATCGGCCGGCGCCACTTTGTCAACGGACAGCGGTTCAGGCTTCGCCTTCCGGGTGGCTCCTGATCTTCTCCAGCGCTTCCCTCACACGATCCAGTTCCCGCCGCGCCTGCTCCAGCAGCGGCGGCACGTCCTCGGCGAGCGACCAGTTCCGGGCGGTTTGCTCAATTTCGTCGCATAGCGCGGCGAGGGTGCGGGCGCCGAGATTCATGGCGCTGCCTTTGAGGCGGACGGCGGCGCTGAAGGTGCGTGCCAGCGAGGTATGATCGTTTTGGGCGACGGCGCTCTCCAGGGCGTGGAGGTGGGCTGGGGCTTCCTGGAGAAACAGGTCAATGAGTTCCGCCAGGGGGTCGGGTTTGCCCGGCGTCCGCAACTGGCGCAGCCCGGCAATGACGACGGGATCAATGACCTTATCGAGGGCCTTCTGCGACGCGCGATCGGCCAGACCCCGGCGCAAGGCCGCCTCGAGCTCGGGCAACTGGACTGGCTTGCGGATGAAATCGTCCATGCCGGCCTGCAGGCACTTGTCCCGGTTGTCGGCCTTGGTGTTGGCCGTCATCGCGATGATATAGACGCGCCGCGTCACGCCCGTGGCCGCCGCCTGCTGCTTTTCGGCATCCCGAATCTGCCAGGTGGCTTCGTAGCCGTTGAGCTCGGGCATCTGGCAATCCATGAGAATAACGTCGTAGGGGGTTTGCCGCAGCGCCTCGACGGCGCCGGTGCCATCGGCGACGCCCTCGGCCTGGTAGCCGAGTTTCTCCAGTTGTTTGAGCGCCACCTGCTGGTTGAGCGGCGAGTCTTCCGCCACCAGAATTCGAATCGGCCGGGCGGCGGCAGTCGGCGGAGTGGGCGGGCTGGGTTCCATAGGCTGTCAGGTTATGGTTTGGTTCGCACGTCAGGCCTGCTTACTATACGTCAAATTCTAGAACGGCGGCGTCCTTCTGGCAAGGCGGCTATTCTTTCGCTGGGAAAACTCCGTCGCGTCTCTTGTCCAATGCGGGTTTGACGGCGGCAAACGCCTGCGCCAGGTCGCCCAAAGCGGCGGGCAGCGCTTCGCTCGAGCCCTGCTCCGCGAGCGCCTCGATTCGCTCGGCCAGGGCTTGAACCCGGCAGGCCCCAATATTGCCCGCGCTGGATTTGAGCGCGTGCATGGCCTTTGCCACCGCGGCCCATTCGCCGCCGGCGGCCGCTGCTTGCGCCTCGCCGATCCTCTTCTCGGAGTACTCGAGGAACACATTGATCATCTTGCACACAAAGGGGTCGCCTCCCAGCCGCTGCAATCGTTGCATGGCTTCGGGATCCAGGTCCAATGATTCGTTCATAAGGATGATCACGCCGCCGGCTTGCGGGACAGCAGCTTTTCAATCGCGCCGAGCAGCAGCGTCTCGTCCACGATCGGCTTGGTCACATAGTCATCGAAGCCCGCAGCCAGGAACTTCTCGCGGTCCCCGGTCATGGCGT
>CAZHEW010000398.1:0-3538 GCA_964531815.1 uncultured Verrucomicrobiota bacterium | reverse complement strand
CGGCCCCTCCCGAACGCTCGGACTGCCGCTCGGCGGCTCGGGGCCGCCATGCGGTGAAGCGGCGTCATGCCAAGCCTCCGGTCTCATGCGCCACTCAGGGCGCGGTGTCCCCACCGCGCCCTGCCTTCGCCAAGGATGGGATGGACAAAGCGGCAATGCGCTCCTGGTTTCACTTCGTGTTGAAAGGCAATATATGCGAAAGGACGAAAGCGATCAACCGGAAGAGACGCTCCAGGCAAGCAGGGCGGGGCGGATTCGACGTGGTGGTCCCTAATCCGAAACGCAAACTGCTGGCGCGAGTGCGGGAGCTCCTCCGGCTGCGGCATTCCTCGATCCGCACCGAGCAGTCGTAGTGGGGCTGGCTTCGGCGCTGCATCCGGCATCATCAGATGAAACTGCGGGAGGAACTGCTGCCCGGGACAGCCAGGGTCGAAGCCGTCCTCAGTGATCTGGCACTGGGACACGGGACAGCCTCAGCGAGCCATCACCCACAAAGCGCTGAGCAAGGGCGCGGCGCGCAAAAACCAAGTAGAGTTGATATGGAGGCTTCCGGCTGAGACCGGCGGCGAGGCCCGGCTCCTTGACTTTGCAAGTCTAGCGCTCCACTCTGCGCCGAGAAAGCGCACTGCATTATGAGCAAACTGATATTGATTATTCTGGCGATCCTGCTCCCGCCGCTGGCGGTTTATCTGAAAACCAAGGCGGCCAAGGACACTATCATCAATATAGTCCTTTGCATCTTCTTCTGGATTCCCGGCATTCTCCACGCGCTCTACCTGATCCTCAAGTAGGCGCGTGCCGGCCCGGGCGGCGGACTGGACGCGCATCACGGTCTGGTCTCAGGGCGGTCAGCCGCGCAGTTTGGCGGCGATGGCAGCGGCGTGCCGGCCCTGGAAGCGGGCTTGTGCCAGTTCTTTCACGCTAGGTTGGCGTGAATGTTCGTTGCTTCAGTTGCGGCCCATGGGCCTAATCAATACCACGTTTACAGCGTTGGAGCAAGACGGTGGGGCGGGACCGCGCGCGCCGCCGCAACCCCAGTAGTCGCGCAGGCCGCGCAAGGAGTGGTTCTTCGCCGTGGCGCGGTTGAGCGCCGCGAGGCATTCCGACTGTGTGTTCACGCTCCAGCGCCTGCCTTTGCCGGCTGCATTGCCGCGAGTTGGACTGCGCCAGCCTGCCGCCAACCTGCCGGTTGACGCCCGCCGCAGCGCCTGTCAGGATTGGGCTGCAATGAATCAGAGCGAAGCCCCCCTCTCTCACCCACTCGTGCGGCGCCCAGTACAGGCGAGCGTGCAAACAACAGATTCGCACCAATTCCAATGCGCGATGAACTGAAGAGGATAATAGACAAAGCCCGAATATAGTCTTCTTTGGAGGCGCGGGAGTTTCCACGGAGAGCAACATCCCTGACTTCAGATCGGAGCAGGGACTTTACAATGCAAAGCAGGAATACGGCATGTCTCCCGAGGAGATGATGCGGTAGCAAGCAAGGCGGTGGATGCGATAAGCAAGGCGGATACACTGATCATCGGAGGGACATCTCTGGTTGTCTATCCGGCGGCATCCTTCGTGGACCACTTCAGAGGTGACCAGATCGTGGTAATCAACAAGAGCAAGACAGGCAAGTCCGTGCCGGTGGATCTTGAGATCAATGAACCTATCGGCGAGGTGTTGGATCGGTTGACAAGACCTGCCGGTTGACACCCGCCGCAAGGCTTGCCGAGCTCGGGCCGCAGTGGATTAGAGCAAGAGCCAGTTCCACTTCACCCGCGAAACGCTGAATATGGGCGCGGCGCGCAAGAGCCGATTACAGGAATTTGCTCTTGTGCGCCGCGCGTGCTCAGTGCTGTGCGGGTGAGTGTTCGGATGTTACCTTTGCCGTGCAGGCGGACGGCGACATAGTCAGTTTCCACATCGCGCGGCCTGACGGCCAGCATGGTGTGGACGCGGGCAGTTTCGGCATTGGTGATTGCGGGTAGTCCGTTTGCGGATAGTTCGGCTTTCGTTCCACTTCAGGGGGCAGGCGGCCAGGGGCGTAGCCAAGCGGGATCGCGGTCGTAATTCAAGACCCAGACGCGGTTCCATGTATGGTCCTGCACGATGAGGTTGTCCTGCGGGTCGAAGGCTATTTCCCCGGGGCTGCCCATGGGCAACTCAATCACAGCATCGGGCAGGGTCTGCGCGTAGGGTGTGCGGCAGAGATACAACTGGCGCACCAGGCGCTTTTGCGCATCGCGATGGTAGCCGTCGTTGCCGATGACCATCTCGTTGCGACTGTTGAAGGCGACGCTGACCGGCGAAAACGGTGTATCCCCGTACAGCGGATCGTGGATGCGGCAGATCGCCGTCTGTGTGAAACTCTCCACGCACCAAACGTGCTTCGCATGGAGGGCCGGAAACATCGTATTGATGCTGGCAAGGTCGGCCGCAAGAAAGGCGATAACGCGCGCATTGGGATGACATTCGTAAGTGTTGTCCACGACGACCAGGTTGCCGTGCTGGTCGAACTTCACGTCGTCCACATCACCGAAGCTGTCGTCCGAAGGCGCAGGTTGCCCGCGGTTAATCTGTCCATCAGTCTTGTTGGCCTGGCCAACGACAGCATCCACATACAACTTGTCCGCCCAGTCGTCCGGATTGGCGACCCGCAAGAGACGGTGACGCGGCGTATCATAGACCCAGAGCTTGTGGTTCAGCGGATCAAAAGCCAGCGGCTGTTCGCAGCGGTAGTCAACCTCGGTGTTGGGGGCGTCCGCCCAATACAGCGGCAAGAGCGTGCGCAGGGGGGCCGAGTTGTTCGTGAAGGGAAGTTGATAGAGAAAAATCCTGCCGTGCTCGCCTGTTGTCCAGAGGCGGTCATGATCGTCTATGGTATGCGTGGCACGGCCGGTCAAGTTGTTCCGCAGACTGATGGTCGCACCGCTGGGCTGGCCCACAAAAATGTCGGCAGGCGCGCCGTTGGTCTTTTCGAGGTAATTCGTCCAGACAAGATAGCGCTGAAAGTCGCGAACGAACAGTTGGTTGCCGAACACCCCCAGCCCGAAGTTGTCCTGGTGAAAGCCGGACGCACTAACGTGGTTCTGCTGGTTGATGTTGTGCACGCCATCGACGACGGAGTGGTCGCAGAAGCCGCCGTTGGCTGGTGGCAGGCAGCGGTTCACGCCGTTTGTCGAATACCGGTAAGGCAGGGCAAACCGGGCCACGCGGGACTGCGCTTCGTCGGCAATGTAAAGGTTGTTGCTTGAGTCCATGCCGATCATGCCGCCCGGCCAAATCAGGTTATACGGCGTGAATGCGGTCGTGCCGCAGAGATCGTAGGCGCTGTAATTGCCACCGTAATGGACAGTGTCCGGCGCATTGATCGCAAGCAGGATGTTACCTTCAGCATCAAGCAGCAGCACCCTCTTTTCGTTCGCTTGCAGCCAGCAGACGCCATCCTGGTAGCGGTTTGTGGAGACGCCCGGATCCACGAGGTCGTCGGTCTTGAAGCGGTTGAAGATGAGTCCCGTCGCATGGGTGAACCGGTAGCCGCCAGCGTAGT
>CAZHEW010000397.1:0-3543 GCA_964531815.1 uncultured Verrucomicrobiota bacterium | reverse complement strand
GAGGTTCTCCGGTAGTGGGACGGGGGGGCAACGGCGTGCCTGCCGACCCTTCTCGGGTGGTAGCAGCGCCTTGAAACTGCTGTCGAGAGGTGCACATGCCACACCGCAGTTGCGCAACCGCTTCACTGGCGCCTTTGCCCCGGAAAAGGCCGCTCAAAAACTGAGATTCGGTGCGCCAGGCCAAGGACGTCGCCTCTGAAGGTGAGAGGCACTCAGCCTGACATGGAATGAACACGACAAAATCGGAACGAAAGAACTGAATGCAAATGGCTAACCAACCACCCAGTACCGAGTGCAGCCGGAGGGAAGGGCAGGCGGGCATTGCCGCAGGCGAATGCCGGCCGAACGAGCCTTTGGAAGCATGCGCAGGGGACCTCTATCTGGCCTGCCATGCGTGAGCGAGTGGTGGTGAAGAGCCCGGTGCGGGCAAACCGCTCGCCGGGATCTGTGCGGGCGGCGGCGGGCAACCAGCGTCCCTGCCGCAATCCCCCCGGCAAGAAGCCCTGAAATTTGGACGTGACGCCGTCTGGACCAGCCGCTACTCTTAACCTGTTCGTTGTCCGAAAACCAAATCTGAATAGCCCATGCAAACGCGTTTTGATCTGACACAAGCTGACATTCCCAAAGCCTGGTACAACCTACTGACAGACTTCCCGGAACCCTTGCCGCCCCCGCTGCACCCTGGCACCAAGCAGCCCGCCCCGCCGGAAGCGCTCGAGGCGATCTTCCCAAAGAACCTCGTGCAGCAGGAGATGAGCCCGGAGCGATGGATTGAGGTTCCCGAGCCCGTTCGCGACATTTACGCGCTGTGGCGGCCCACGCCGTTGTTGCGGGCGGTACGTTTCGAGAAGGCCCTGCAAACCCCGGCGCACATCTACTACAAATACGAGGGCGTCAGCCCCGCCGGCAGCCACAAGCCCAACACCTCGGTGGCGCAGGCCTACTTCAACAAGGTCGCCGGCACCAAGCGGCTGGCCACCGAAACCGGCGCCGGCCAGTGGGGCGCCGCCTTGTCGCTGGCCTGCAAGCTCTTCGGCCTGGAGTGCAATGTCTATATGGTCAAGGTCAGTTATCAGCACAAGCCCTATCGCCGGATGCTGATGCACACCTGGGGCGCGACGGTCCATCCGAGCCCGAGCGACCAGACGGAGTTTGGCCGCAAGCTGCTCGCCGAGGACCCCCATTGCCCGGGCAGCCTCGGCATCGCGATCGGCGAGGCCATCGAGGACACGGTCAAGCATCCGAACACCAAGTACTCGCTGGGCAGCGTGCTGAACCATGTCTGCCTCCACCAGACCGTCATTGGGCAGGAAGCCATGAAGCAAATGGAAATGGCCGGCGAAGAGCCGGACGCCATCTTTGGCTGTTGCGGCGGTGGCAGCAATTTTGCCGGGTTGTCCTTCCCGTTCATGGCCAGGAAGATTAAGGAGAAGAAGCAATACCGGATTGTCGGCGTGGAGCCGTCCGCTTGCCCAACGCTTACCAAAGGCGAGCTGCGTTACGATTTCGGCGACACCGCCGAGACCACCCCCTTGCTGATGATGTACACCCTCGGCCACAAGTTCATGCCGCCGTCCATTCACGCGGGCGGATTGCGCTACCACGGCATGTCCCCGATGGTCAGCCATGCGCTTAAGCTGGGCTTGATGGAAGCGGAGGCCTACCACCAGACGAAGGTCTTCGAGGCCGGGACGCTCTTTGCGCAGACCGAAGGCATTGTGCCGGCGCCGGAATCGGCCCACGCCATCGCGGCGGTGGCGCAAGAAGCAATCAAGGCCCGTGAGGCCGGGCGTAAGCGCGTCATTCTATTCAGTCTTTCCGGCCACGGGTTGCTCGACCTGAGCGCCTACGAAACCTACCAAACCGGCAAGCTGCAGGACGTTTAGTCACTCAACCATAAACCAAAACACACTCAAACAGAACCATTGTTAGCCGTATGAGAACTCAAATGACCAAATCACTCGGCAGCCTGCTGGTTGCAGGACTGCTCTCGCTTCCTGTCTTAGTCCAGGCCCAACCCACGGCCCATTACGCGCCTGGGTTGGAAGGCATCAAAGCGGCGACGCTGCCGCCGCCCGGCTTTTGGCTGCGGGATTACAACTGGTTTTATTATGCCGACCAGGTGAATGACCGTAAGGGGCATAAGATCGGCGCGGCCGATGAGGAGGCATTCGTTTATGTAAACGCACCACGGCTGCTGTGGATTAGCGAGGCGCAGCCGCTGGGTGGTTACCTCGGCGTTGATGCGTTGCTGCCGCTGAAGTACACTTGGATCAAGGGGGTGGATCAGACCTTCGGCATAGGCGATCTCTTCTTTGAGGGCACCTGGTCGTGGCATTTGAAACAGTGGGATTTGGCCGTGGCCGCGGGTGTCTGGGCTCCGACAGGTGATTTCTCAGAGTCCGACCCGACTTGGGCCGGAAGCGGATATTGGGGGGAAATGCTCACCGCTGGCGCGACTTGGTACCCGGATCAGGAGAAGCGCTGGGCGATCTCCGTGCTTAACCGCTACGAGTTTAATCAGGAACAGCAGCATACCGACATCACGCCCGGTCAGGCTTACACGGTCGAAGGCGGCTTGAGCTACGGCATCGCAAAGACCGTCGATGTCGGCGTTATCGGTTACTACCAGCAGAAGGTGACAGAAGACAGCGGTCACATGGCAATCAGCGGGCACGACCGTGCGGCAGGCATCGGCCCGGAAGTCAGCGCCTTCTTTCCCAAGATCATGCTGGGCGTATCCTTGCGCTACGCCTACGAGTTTATGGCCGAGGGGCGTGAGAACCTTCCTCGCTTACAAGGCCACACCTTCACACTGACGCTGACTAAGAAGCTGTAAAGGCCGCGTTCGGGAGCGTGCTTCTTTTGCTTATCCGCCGGCCAGAACGGCACGGGGCTTCGCGGACGCCATCTCTCGCCTGTCGGCGCTGCCCATTGCGCGCCGACGGCATGTTCAGACACTACCGTCCTTGCCTCGGAAAGATGCCTTATGACTGACCAACAATGGAACGAGTTGCGTGCGGTCATTGAGGGCAAGGACCCGGTGTGCCCGCCCGTTGGCTTCATCATTGACTCACCGTGGCTGCCGAACTGGTTTGGCGTGGACATCCTTGATTATCTCACTAGCGACGCTCTGTGGTTCGAGGCCAATCGCAAGGCCATCGAGACGTTCCCTAAAGTTATCTTCCTGCCCGGTTTCTGGTCGGAGTTTGGCATGTGCACTGAGCCTTCGGCCTTCGGGGCCAAGTGCAGCTTTCCCAGGAACGAATTTCCCTTCGCTGATAAGATCATACAGGATGTTGCCCAGATAGACGCTCTGGCCGAGCCGAATCCCGCCACCGACGGGCTGCTGCCGTTCATGCTGAACCGGCTCAAGCATGCGCGTCCGCGCCTGGAGGATCTAGGCCACCCGATCCGCTTCTCGGTCTCGCGCGGCCCGCTGAACGTCGCGAGCTTCCTCATGGGCACAACGCAATTCCTGATGGCCCTCAAGACCGACCCGGACAAAGCGCACAAGCTGCTGCGCACCATCACGCAGTTCCT
>CAZHEW010000396.1:0-3548 GCA_964531815.1 uncultured Verrucomicrobiota bacterium | reverse complement strand
GGGAAACAGGACTCCGCGGGGCTCACGCCCACCTTGCGGGAGATCGCCGCGCATTTCCGGTTCCGCAGCCCGAATGCCGCGCTGGCGCATGTGCAGGCGTTGATGGCCAAGGGGTTCCTGAAGAACCTGCCCGGTCGCGCCCGGTCGCTCCAGGTGGTGGCGCCGAACGCGCCGAAGGGCCGGCTCCGGCCGCGGGTGGTATCGGTGCCGATTTACGGCTCGATCCCCGCCGGGCTGCCCGAGGAAACGGCGCAAGAGGAGGAAGGCTGCGTGCTGATGGACGTGGAGACGCTCGGCGTCAAGCCGACGGCCCGGACCTTTGGCCTGAAAGTGCGCGGGGACTCGATGATCGGCAAGAGCATCGTGGATGGTGACATTGCCATTATCGAGCATGGGGTGCAGCCGCGGACTGGCGATGTCGTCGCCGCGCTGATTGACGGGCAGGTGACGCTCAAGACGTTCCTCCTGCAGCGGGGCAAGCCGTATTTGCGCGCGGAGAATCCCCGCTACCCGAATCTTATTCCACAGGAAGAACTGCAAATCCAGGGCGTCATGGTCGCACTGGTGCGCAAGCGCAAATGAGTGCAGCAGTCCAAAGCCGGATAGGGACGTCTCGCCGAGGCGTCCGCTCCCGCCCCAGCCCGGACGCCTCGGCAAGGCGTCCCTACCACCGGTGACCTTCCCGCGCTCGATTGTGCATTTGGACGCCGACGCTTTCTTCGCCTCGGTGGAGCAGGCGGCGGACCCGCGGTTGCGCGGCAAGCCAATCGCGGTTGGCGGTGAGAAGCGCGGGATCATTGCCTCGGCTTCGTATGAGGCCCGCAAGTTCGGCATCTACACGCCGATGCCCACCGTCCTGGCGCGCCGGCTGTGTCCCCGGTTGATTCTGTTGCCGGGCGATTTCGACAAGTATGAGCTCTTCTCCCGGCTGATGTTCTCCTACGCGTACGACTTCACGCCGGACGTGGAGATCGGCTCGATTGACGAGGGGTACTTCGACGTGACGGGCGCGCGCAAGCCGGCGTTGAACATTGCCGAAACGATTCGCCAGGCTATCCGGCAGGCGCTCAGGCTCCCTGTGAGCGAGGGCATCGGCAGCAACAAGCTCATCAGCCAGATTGCTTCCAAGGTAAATAAGCCCGCCGCCTTTCAATTTGTGCCGGCCGGGGGCGAGGCGGGCTTTCTGGCGCCGCTTCCCAACAAGTGGCTGCCTGGGGTCGGCCCGAAGACGGCGAGCCAGTTAAGCGCTGCCGGGCTGGTCCACATCGGCCAGATTGCGCAGACCCCTGCCGAGTTGCTGGGGATGGTCGTCGGCAGCCTGGCCCCCCAGTTGCGCGACTTTGCGCGGGGCATTGACGATCGGCCCGTTGTGCCTGTGCGCGCGCCCGCCAAATCCTACAGCGAGCAGGAGACTTTCGCGGCAGACACCACTGACGAGGACTTCCTGGAAGCCACTTTGCGGCGCATGGGGGATAAGCTCATGGCCAAAGTGCGCGCGGGCGGAAAGAGCATCCGCACGCTCACCGTCAAGGTCCGCTATAACGACATGGACGAAGAGCAGGCAAGTGCGAGCCTGGATGAACCCACGGATTTGGAGACGGAAATCTATGGCGAGACCGCCCGCCTCCTGCGCAGGGCATGGAAACGGCGGGTGAGCCTGCGGCTGGTCTCGCTCAAGCTCTCGAACCTCTACGACGGGCGTTTCCGGGGTTTGCTCGCCCTGGATGCGCCCGCCCGGCAGCACGAGGCGCAGCAACGCCTGGCTGATGTCGTGGATGCGTTACGCGAGAAGTATGGCCGCGGCGTGGTGCTGCGAGGGCATGATTTTATCCTGCGCGTCAAAAGTAGGACAGGCGCCCCGCCTGTTCGAACTCCCATTAACACCCCGCTTCAGCGGGGTGGAACGACGTGCACAGAGAATTTGAACCGCTTTAGCGGTTTCCGTCACCTCGTTACTCCGCCTTACATCGCGAAAACCGCTGAAGCGGTTGAAAGCCCTTCCGTGTCCTCTGTCACCCCGCTGAAGCGGGGCGTTAATGAAAAACACGCAGGCAGACTTTTAGAATACAAGGTTCAGGGGCCAAGGTTTCCTCACCGAACCACAAACCTCACCCATCACCCTGTAACTACCTATCTGCCGCTCAACGTCCACAGCTACTACTCGTTCCTCGACTCCACACTTTCAATCAATGCGATTGTTGACCTGGCCAAGCGCCACGAGCTGCCGGCCATTGCTTTGACCGACAAACACAACCTGCATGGCGCAGTGGAATTCGCCGAGACCGCCGCTCGCGCGGGAATCAAAGCTATCATCGGCGCCGAGCTTGAATGGGACGGTCAACGGCTGTGCCTCTATGTCCAGAATCAAACGGGCTATCACAACCTTTGCCGCATTCTGAGCCAGGGGAAAAATCCGAAATCCGGAGGTCGGAGTTCGCCGCGGCCAAAGTGTGTTTCTTCGGATTTCGGATTCCCCACCGAGGGGCTGCTCGCCGTCAGTCCGGCCGCCGAACCGGCCCGGTTTTTCCCGGGGTGCTTTTACCTGGAAGTCTCCAGCCCCGATGCCTTTAACAACCGGCCGGCCCCCCTGCCCTGCGTCGCTTCGTTTCCCATTCGCTACGGACTATCCGCAGACCGCTGGAAATATGACGTGGTGCAAAGCATTCGCACCCTGACACTCCTGCGGCAGGCGCATCCCGAGAAACGGCGGGGCGGGGAGTATCATTTCCGGCCGCCGGCCGAGATGCAGCGGCGCTTCGCGGCGCACCCTGAGTTGCTTGCGCACAGCCGCGAGATTGCCGATCGCTGCTCTTTCACTTTCTCTCTCGGCAAACCGCAATTCCCCGGCTATGCGCCGGCGGATGGCTCCACGCCGGCGGACTTCCTGCGACGACTGGTCCTGGAGGGGCTTCGGCGCCGTTACCCGAAAGATCATGCCCGCCTCAGACCGCAGCTCGAGCAGGAACTGTCCATTATTACCGACGTGGGCTACGAGGAGTACTTTCTGGTCATGTGGGACATCCTGCAGCAATGCCGTCGCCGTGGCATCGAATGGATCACGCGCGGCAGTGCGGCTGACTCGCTCGCCTGCTACTGCCTTGAGATTAGCGGGGTCTGCCCCATCCGCTTCGACCTCTACTTCCGCCGCTTCCTCAACAAGGACCGCATGGCGCTCAACAAGCTGCCCGACATTGACGTGGATTTCCCGCACGACCGCAAGGACGACGTCATTGATCTGATCTTTGAGCGTTTCGGCCCGGAACAGACGGCTATTGTGGGGGGCTTCTCCACCTTCCAGTCCCGCAGTGCTTTTGCCGAAGTGGCCAAGGTGCTGGGCGTTTCCGAGTTCCAGGCGCGTCGCCTCACCGAGCGGTTGCCGCACTTCTCGCGGGTGGAGGAACTGGCTGAAGCGGTCGCCGGCATGCCGGAGTGTCGTGACCTGCCGCTGACCGAAGAGCCTTACTCCAGCGCGCTCCAGATGGCGCACTTCCTCGACGGCTTCCCGCGCTATCCGAAGATGCACCCGTGCGGGCTGGTGCTGTCACGTC
>CAZHEW010000395.1:0-3551 GCA_964531815.1 uncultured Verrucomicrobiota bacterium | reverse complement strand
TTCGAGCATAACAAAAGGGTGGGGCACCGTAAAACGGTCCGGGAAAAGGAAATCCAGCTGTCGGCCAACATCTTTGAACACGACCTGGAGGTAAAAGCCCGTCATGCGCGCGATTTCCTCGAGGACGGGCACCCGGTGCGGGTTGTTTTGAAGTTGCGCGGACGGGAAAAGGCCCATCCCGAGATCGGCCGGCGCAAGCTGGATCTGTTTCTGGCCAAGCTGGACGAAACCGGCGCCAAACCTCGGCGCAACCAGGTCAACGGCTCGGTATTCGTCGCCCTGCTTCACCCCAAACCTTAAGCTCACGCCATGCGCATTCGACTCCTCACAACCGCAGATCTGCACCAATCCCGATTGCATTATCGCAGTCTCGTGCTGGCGACCAAGGAACTCAAACCGGACGTGGTCGCGGTGGTCGGTGACGCCCTGCACTTCGGCGGCATCGGCAAATACCAGTTCGCCACAGCAGAATGCGCCAGAATGCTGGCCGATCTGCCGGTCCGGCATCTGGTCTTTGTCCGGGGCAATCATGAGGGCAGCAACTGGACGGACTTTGTTCGCGCCTGGCCCTTTGAAACCCGCCCTCTCACCGTCCTCTACGGCACCGCCTTTGCGGTCGGCCCGCTGGTTATGGTGGGCTTTCCTTGCATGACGGGGCCGGAAGAATACTGGTGCGACACTCTTCCCAAGGAGGGGAATGAGATTCCGCAGGACCTCGCCCAGTCAGGACGCAAGCCCCTGCCTGCGGACACTGATTTTTGGCTGCCAAAACTTATGAAGCGTACCGGGCCGGCGGGCCGGACGGTCTGGCTGATGCATGAATGTCCCGTAGGTCTTCCTCTGGCGCACCCGGCGGTGTTCAATCCGGCTTGGACAACGGCGATTGAGCGCTTCTCGCCCTTGCTTACCGTGTCCGGCCACGACCATGACACACCGATCGAAAACAGCACGTGGCACACACGCTGGCAGGAAACGACCTGCGTCAATTTGGGGCAGGCCGAAATGGATTTCCACCATTGCATTATCGACTTCGAGTTCAGCGGCAGTCAACCGGCTCTGCCGACTAAAATCACCCTGCGCGCATTTCCGCAGGACCAAACGGTGGAAATCTCGGGCCACGCCCGCCAGGGCCGCTAAGGAGCGTCTTTGTGCCCGGGTCCCACTCCGAATCGCCTTAGGAGATGCTCGGCGCCAGCGCGTTGGCAGGCGCCGGCCGATGCTCGCGCACGGCCGGACGCGGGCGCGAAGGCTCGCGCGGACTCGTTCCGGTCATGCGAATGGACTGGCCATCCAGCGCCACCGCAAGATCTACCGCTGGCTCGCGCGGCTTGACCGCTTTCGGATCCCGCACCTCGTTGGGCTTGCCGGAGCTGCGCAGCAGATCATTGTTCCGATACAGGTTGGGCCAGGGCAGGCTGTAATAGGGCGACACGTTGTATTCGAAGTATGAGAATGTGGAACGTAGGCGGTTGGCCACCTGGACCGGGTCGGAGAAGAGTTCCGGCGCCTTTTCCTCCAGATATCGCTCGAATTGCCGGCCGTTGGCGGGCAGGCCGTCGCGGCTGATATAATCGCCCCCGCGCACCAGGCCTTCCGGCCCATAGTGGAGATCCACCAGGTACTGGGTCACCCCGCCCCAGTAGACGGCTTTGAGCTGATCCTTGAACCCGTTCGGTTCCTCCATTTGCTCGGTGACCCTGAGGACCGCCCCATCGAAGGTTTTGCGGCTTTCCGCGCTCAAGTCCTCCATGGCCCGGCTCAGGTTCAGATAGCCGTTGTTCCTGGCCATGTTCTCCTTGAACGCCGTGCGGAAAGGTTCCACCCGGGCCGCAAAGAGCTGCCGGGCGGCTGCCAGACGAGCAAAGTCGGCCGCCTTGTTGGAATACATTTCCTCGAACAAATCGTTGATGGTCGCGACCGCCTGGCCAATCAGCTGGCGGCCGGCCTGCGGCGGCACCTGCATGCGCCGCTCGGCAATCAGCTTGCGAAATGAGGCCACTGCCTCCTTGCGGCAGGTGTCCTCAACCACGTCCTTGCCGATGGCGCCTGCGGCAAACCGCCCGAACAATTCCGAGCGCAACGCCTCGATCCGCTCCTGTTCCCTTTGAAAGCCAGGCTGAAGCGCCGCAGTGAGTTCCTTCATCAACTGCATCTTGTCCTTGTAGCCGGGCGGAACGAGCTTCACCAAGGCGCTGTGGTTGGAAACTTTGCGCACGGCGTTGTCGTTGAAAATGCGGTTCATCACCGAGTCCAACGAGCCGTCCGACGCGAACGAGAAGTTCACCGCGCTGTTGGGGTCTCCCACCCGGCCCAACTCCGCGTTGTGACGCAGGATTTGCTGATGCTGCTGCTGGTTCAAGGCCAGGCGGTCCCGGCTGGTCTGGTAGAGGTAGGCTTGCTGCTGCCGGTCGTACATCACGTATTTGGCCTCGACCAGCGGCAGGCCGTTGACAACCCCTTCCGGGATCGTCAAGGACGGGCGGTTCACCAGCTGGGTGTAGAAGTGCTCCTTGCGATCCAGGGCAAGCACCTTCGTCACCCCACCATCCTGATAGCTGTAGTAGAACTTCATCGGCAGGCCGTACGAGTCCTGACTGGTCTGGTTCGAAAGACCGTAACGGGAAACCGAGTGATGCCTCACCTGGACGCCGCGGGGCACGCCGTGACGCGCCGCCAAACGCTCCGGCAGGTTCAGAGGGCCGGGACGCGTGGTCGTGGCGGAAAGCTGCCGGGGGCGGCTCAAGGCATGCAGAAACAACGGCGCCCGCATGCTCATGACGTAATAAGGCATATACCGCATGTAAAACGGGCGGTTGGTTCCCGAGTAGCTGATCGTGGAGAAGATCCGGTTCATTCCGCCCCGGTCCGCGTCATCCAGGGAGTTGTCAGTCTTCACCCTGGCCTCCAGGTAGACCTCCCCATCCTCGACTGGCAGATTGAACACGGTCTGCATCGCCCGGCGAAGATGGTTGAAACTCTGGACCGTCTCCATTTCCGCGGACGAAAGGCCGTTTTGCATGGTCGTTGCGTTGCCGACGGCCTCGAACACATATCGCCGGCAATCCTCCGCCAGCAAGTCGACCGTCTTGCCTGCCGTCCGTTTGAACTGGTCATACCCCCCGCCCTGGAGGGCAACCGCGGGGCGTTGCAGGTCGGCTATTAGGCCTTTCAAGCGGCAGAAATTGTCGTCCAAAGGAGTCCGGGAGAACGCCTCCCGCTCTTGTCCCGGTTCCGGAAGCTTTTGGATCAACTGTTCCACGAAGCCCAGAACGCTCAGGTTGGAATCCAGGAGCGCAGCGGCCAGATCGGTCTTTGCGTATAGCTCATCGCGCGGCGAGACGGGATCCCCCGGCAACGGCTGAAGACTGGCCAGGGCCGGACGGCGGGATGCTGTCTGCAAGGCCAGGTGACCGGTGCGGAGCGCAGGCGCGGAGAGGTAGGCTGAGCCCCCCGGATCCTTGCTGTAAGCCAGATTCGCCTGGGCCAGCTCCTCCGAGCGCAATCCTAGATTCACTTTCACATTTCCATTTTAGGGCCGCCGCGGGTGCCTC
>CAZHEW010000394.1:0-3551 GCA_964531815.1 uncultured Verrucomicrobiota bacterium | reverse complement strand
TCCAGCAGCGCGTTCAAGAGGTACTTCGCCCCGAGAATGCCGGTGTCAATGTGGCCATTGCTCTTCTCCACCGCCGCCACAAGGTTGTTGAGCACGCGCTCCCGGTTCGCTGGTTCTACCAGGCCCTGGTAAAGGGCGCAACTGAGCGAGGTCTGGCTGCCGTTGCCGTAGAGGCCTGTATCGGAATGGTAGAACTTGCGGTTGAATGCCTGCCTGATGTCGGCGGCCAGGCCGATGTACTTGCGGGCGTCAGCCTCGTTCCCCCGCAAACCCGCCGCGAGCGCCACAATCTGTGCGTTGCGGTAGTAATAAGCGGTGGAGGTGATGTCGGCGGGTGTCGTGGTCTTGAAGGGCGCCCAGTCGTTCAGGCCGATGTCCACAATGCCGTCTTTGGCTTTGCTGGTCAGGTAATCCACGTAGCGTTTCATTCCGTCGTAATGGTCGCAGAGCACCTTCGTGTCGCCGCAATACTGGTAGAGGTAAAACGGGATAAGCAGGAAAGCGCTGTCCCAGGCCGGGCCGTTGCCCCATTTGTAGCCCCAGCCGCTGGTGGGGACGATGCCGGGCAGTTCGCCGGTCGGGCGTTGCTCATCGCCCAGGTCGTTGATCCACTTGGTGTAAACGGCCGCCGGCGCATAGTTGAGCAGGCCCTGCTCGGCGGCCAGGTGCGCATCGCCCGTCCAGCCGTTTTTCTCGCGATGGGGGCAGTCGGTCGGGATGCCTTGCAGGTTGCTCAGGTAGGCCCAGCGGCCTGCCCGCCAGACCTGGTTGAACAGCGGATTCGAGCATTCAAATTCGCCCGCAACGGGAATCGCCGAGTGGATAAACACGCCGCGCAGGCTCTCGAGGGTCGGCCGGCCCGGAAAGCCGGTGACTTCCACATACTGGAAACCGTGATAGGTGAAGCGCGAGTGCCAGGTCTCCAGGCCCGCACCCTTCGCAATGTAGGTGTCGGCCTGGAATTGCTGGTTGGTGTCCACCCGCACGACATGCTGCTGGATGTCGGCCCGGTCGAGCAAGCCGTCCTTGGCCAGCCGCTCCCCGTATTTCATGACGACTCGCGTTCCGGCCGGCGCCCGCAATCGCAGTTCGGCAAAGCCGGCCAGGTTCTGGCCCAGGTCGAACACGAAGGTGCCGGGCTTGGGCTCGGTCAGCTTGGCCGGTTTGAGGGCCTGGCTGGCCTTGATCGGCTGCATCATCTGCGCCGCCAGTTTCCCTCCGGGGGCGGAAACCACTTGCGCTCTTGCCCACCCGGCATCGTCGTAATCCGGCGTGTCCCAGCCTGGTTTCTCCAGGCGGGCATCGTAGGTTTCGCCGCCGTAGATGCTGTCAAAGATGATAGGGCCCGTGCTGGTCGTCCAACGGCTGTCGGTGCCGATGATCTCGATGCGTCCGTCCGCGTACTCCACGCGCAACTGCATCAGCAGCTTCGGCGCGGCGCGCCACGGCGCTTTGTGGAAATCCCAGACGGCGCGAGTGTGGACGTTGTACCAGCCGTTGCCAAGGATCACCCCGACGGCGTTCTTGCCGCGGAGCAGGGCGTGGGTGACATCGTAAGTGACGTAGAGCGCGCGTTGGTCGTAGCGCGTGTAGCCTGGGTCGAGCAGGTGGTCGCCGATCTTCTTGCCGTTGAGGTGCAGTTCATAATACCCCAGGCCGCAGATGTAGGCCCGGGCGCGCTTGATTCTGCCCTCGAGCGTGAACGCGCGGCGCAGCATAGGCGCCGGCGCCGAATTCGTGTCCTCAGTACGGGCAATCCAATGGCCCTGCCAATCCTGTGCCGACAACAAGCCCATCTCCCATTGAGCCGGACGGCTGTAAGCCGAGGGCGCCCCGTGTTTATCCCACGCGCGCACTTTCCAGTAGCAGCGCTGGCAGGAAGCAAGCGGCTTGCCCGCGTAAGGCACGTGCAGCGTCCGGTCCGAGGCCACCTGGCCTGTATCCCAAAGGTCGCCCTTGTCCGCTTTGAGCAAGCCTTCGCTGCTCGCAACGAGAATCTGATACGCCGTCTGCGTCTGCGCCCGCTGGCCGGACTCGAGCCCCCAGCTCAGGCGCGGCTGCGGCGTGTCAATGCCCAGCGGGTTGTCCAGGTACTCGCAGCGCAATTGCCCGATGCTGAGGCTGGCAGCGCCCGCCGAGAGCACGCACACCAGCCCCGCCCCCCACAACCAGCACCGGATGAGCCTTCCCCGCAGGGAGTGATCGTGCCATGGGGCGGGAATCTGAAGTTGCGTCCTGGATGTGTTGATCTGAGTTGCGTGTTTCATAGGTGTTGTGTGCTTCAGTTTGAGACTGCCGGTTCTGTTGAATAACAGCGCTCATGTCGGGTCAAACGGACTGCGGCGAACCAGCCAACAGGTCACCAGGGCTGCCGTGCCGCAAGCAGCCCCGCCAATGGCAACTGTCATCGGCACGCCCAGCCAGTGGGAGAGGACGCCCGTCGCCAATCCGCCCACCGGCATCATGCCGCCGAACATCAGCGTCCAAATGCCCATGACGCGCCCGCGCATGCCATCGGCGACGCTCGTCTGCACCACGGTGTTGCTGGTCGAAAGGTAAAGCAGCATGCCCCAGCCGGCGACCGCCAGGAACACGAGCGCCACGTAGTAATTCTGCGTCAGCGCCAGAAGCAGCAGCATCAGCGAGAACAGCCCCAGACCGCCGAAAATCAACAACCGCGCGGGCAGACGCCCCCCATAAGTGGCAACCGCCAGCGCCCCGCAAAGCGCGCCGATGCCGTTGCTGCTGAGCAAAATCCCGTATTCGCGGCTGCCGACCCGCAGCACGTCCGTCGCAAAGGCCGGCAGCAGCACCGAATACGACCACCCAAACACTCCGACAATGGCCACCAGCACCAGCAGCGTGAGCACCTGGCGATGCTTCGCCACGTAGCCAAATCCCTCCAGCGCATGATGCCAGGTCGAGGCCGGCGCGGCCGGCGTTACAAAGCACGGCAAGCGCATCAGCAGCAACCCCGCCAGCACGGCCAGAAAACTCAGCCCGTTTAGGAAGAAGCACGCCGCCAGGCCTACCTTCGCCATGAGATACCCCGCCACCGCCGGCCCGACCACCCTCGCGCCGTTGAAAATGGAGCTGTTGAGCGATACCGCGTTCAACAAATCCTCGCGGCCGGTTATCTCGACCACGAAGGCCTGCCGTGCTGGTATGTCGAAGGCCATTGCCACGCCCCCGAGCGACGCCAGCACTAGAATGTGCCATGGCTGTACCTGTCCGCTCCAAACCAAACCCGCAAACAGGAACGCCAGCAGCATCATCCCGCTCTGCGTCCACAACAACACCGTCCGCTTGGGATGCCGGTCCGCCACCGAGCCGCCCCAGATCGAAAACACCAGCAACGGCGCGCTCCCCACCGCGGCGACGATGCCCAACAGCAGCTTCGAGCCGGTGAGCTCATAGACCAGCCAGCTCTGCGCCGTGTTCTGCATCCAGGTCCCCACCAGCGAAATCAACTGCCCGAAGAAGAAGAGCCGGTAGTTGCGGTGCCGCAGCGCGGCGAACGTCTGCCGCCAGGGCAACACGTCCATCGGCCC
>CAZHEW010000393.1:0-3568 GCA_964531815.1 uncultured Verrucomicrobiota bacterium | reverse complement strand
GCCAGCAACAAGCTTAATAGAATTTGTATTAAGCCTGTTGCTGGCTAGGCACTGGCTAGGCGATGGCCAGCCAATGACCTGCCAGACCAAACGCCGCCGAAAAGTGCGGGAACGAGACGGCCCTGACTGGCTGGCATTTCTCAATTCTGAGAACATTAGGACACCGGGTACGTCACCGAACTTATGACCGAGAGCACTTAGCCAAGCGATGAGCGAGCGCGGAATGGGATCCAACTGATCAAGGGATGGCGAGATTGGAGGAGGGAAGAGAGTAGTGCTGAGGGTTGCGGGATGTTTGGGGCGGTGCGCGCAGGGCTGGAAGCTGGAGAAAGCAGGGGTTGCCCCCCTCATCGGACTGGAGCTGAAGACACCCCGGCTGCGCCCGGCGTCCTGAGCCGAGTTATCGTCTTCCTTTGGGATGGGATGGCGTGAACTGCTACGCTGAGCCCACCTCCGCTACTGTCGGACGACCGGGTTTGTGCTTGGGAACCCACTGATCGACAAAGAGCCGCCACCAGCGCAGCCAGTCAGCCGGGATGCAAATGCCCGCCACTTCATACCGCGCGTGCCTGCTCACCCTGACCGGCCATGGCGGTAACGTTTGCATTGCGCGCCCGCAGGGACGCTTGTGCCGTGGATCTGATGCTTCGCCGGGCCGTCCATGTTACAAGCCCGTCCAAGAGCGTGTTGGCAGTGTCGTTGCCATGACTGACAGGATTTGCAGCCCCAATTCCCAGGCCTGGGTTGCGTATCCACGCAGAACACTCTCGACAGAGCGCGTAATAGTATGGGCTTTTTCGGGAAACAGGGGTTACTCTCTCGGCATGGTGAAGAGACTGTTTCTGCTGGACGGGATGGCACTGGTGTATCGGGCGCACTTTGCGCTCATTAACCGCCCCGTTCTCACGTCCAAGGGCGTCAATACGTCGGCTCTGTACGGGTTTACCCAGACGCTCCTCGACATCCTGACCAACCAGCAGCCAACTCACTTGGGCGTCGCCTTTGATACTGCCGCGCCAACGCACCGGCACCTCGAGTTCGCCGACTACAAGGCGACCCGGCAGGAGATGCCGGAAGACCTTAGCGCCGCGTTGCCGCACGTGCGGCGGATGGTCGAGGCCTTCAATGTTCCCGTGCTAACCCTGGATGGCTACGAGGCCGACGATCTCATCGGCACCCTGGTGCGGCGCGCGGAGCGGGAGGGCTTCCACTCCTACATGGTCACGTCGGACAAGGATTTTGGCCAACTGGTCAGCGTCAACAATTTCATCTTCAAACCCTCGCGGAGCGGAGAAGGAATGGAGGTCCTGGGATTGCCGGAGATTCAGGCCCGCTGGGGTGTGCAACGCGCCGAGCAGGTTGTGGATGTGCTGGCGCTGATGGGCGACGCGTCAGACAACATCCCGGGCGTGCCCGGTATTGGCGAAAAGACCGCCACCAGGCTCATCGGCCAGTATGGTTCCTTGGAGAACTTGCTGGCCCACCTCAGCGAATTGACCGGGCGTGTGAAGCAGACCCTGGAGGCCAACCAGGCGCAGGCGCTGCTGTCCCGGCGACTGGCAACCATCATTTGCGACGCGCCATGTGACGTCGGCCTGGAGGCGCTTAAGGTGCAGCCGCGCAATGAGGAACGACTCAAGGAACTGCTGGTCGAGTTCGAGTTCAACTCGATCGGACGGCGGCTGTTCGGCGGGGGGGGCAAGGTGGGACGGGGAACGGGAAATCCGAGGTTTGTGGACGCTGGGGCGCGAGGCGGGGCAGGCGAGCAGTTGGTGCTAGTCGGGGAGCCCGAAAAGGTCGCGGGAGAAGCGAAGGTTAAACCGGTTGCCGGCGCCAAACTCAAGACCATTGCGGATGTGCCGCACGAGTACCATCTGGTCACCACGGCGGCTGAGAGGGCGACCCTCATTAAGACCTTGCAGGGCTTGGATTCCTTCTGTTTTGACACCGAGACTACCAGTCTTGATCCGAAGGAAGCGCGCTTGGCAGGCTTGGCCTTCTCTTTCAAGGCGCACTCCGGGTATTACGTCCCTATACCGCACGACCAGCCGTTGGAGCTCAGCCATCCGCACTTGGCGCTTCGCACCCCCCCGATCCTGGAGGAGTTTCGCCGGGTTCTGGAGTCGGACCGGAGCGAGAAGGTCGGGCACAACCTCAAGTTCGACTTGAGCATCCTCAAGTGGCAGGGCATCCGCGTCAGAGGGAAGCTCTTCGACACCATGATCGCGCACAGCCTTATCGAGCCGGAGATGCGCCACGGCATGGATTATCTATCCGAGGTCTATCTTGGTTATATGCCTATCCCGATCGCCAAGCTGGTTAGCGACTCAAAGGCCACCCAGATCCGCATGGCCGACGTGCCCGTCGCCAAGGTCGCTGAATACTCCGCTGAGGACGCCGACGTGACGTGGCAACTCCGCGCCGCCCTTGAACCATTGCTGAGGGAAAAAGGACAGGAACGAGTTTTCTATGAGGTCGAGTCGCCGCTTATTCCCGTGCTGGTCGACATGGAATTCGAAGGCGTCAAGGTGGATGCCGCCGCGTTGGCCGAGTTCGCCCTGCAGCTCGCCAAAGAGATGGGCGAGGCGGAGAAGACCATCTATCGGCTGGCTGGCACCCCGTTCAATCTCAACTCACCCCGGCAGGTGGGGCAGGTCTTGTTCGACGTGCTCAAGATCGGCAACGCGCCGAAAAAGACCAAGACCGGTCAATACGCTACTGACGAGCAAACCCTCCTGGCGCTGGCCACCGACCACGAGATCGTCCGGCACCTCCTTGATTACCGCGCCGCTAGCAAGCTCAAGACCACCTACGCCGATGCCCTGCCCGAGGCGATTTGGCCCGGTACGGGCCGCGTCCACACCATCTACAATCAGGTGATGACCTCAACCGGGCGGCTCAACTCACAGAACCCCAATGTACAGAACATCCCTGTCCGCACAGAGCGCGGCCAGGAAATCCGCAAAGCCTTTGTGCCCCGCGGCCCTGAGTATCGGCTCCTCTCGGCGGACTACTCGCAAATCGAACTGCGCATTCTCGCCGCCCTCAGCCATGAGCCGGCCATGTTGGAGGCGTTTAAGGCCGGCGCGGACATTCACGCCGCGACCGCGGCTCGCGTCTTTGGCGTGCATCCCGACGGCGTAACCCCCCAGATGCGCCGCAAAGCCAAGATGGTCAATTTCGGCATCGCCTACGGTATCTCGGCTTTCGGGCTGTCCCAGCGGCTCCGCATCCCGCGTGCCGAGGCGGTCGATATCATTGACGAGTACTTCAAGCAGTTTCCCGGCATCCGGCGCTATATGGACGAGACCATAGCTTTTGCCCGAGCGCACGGCTACGTGAAGACCGTCACCGGCCGCCGCCGGCACATCCGCGACATCCGGTCGGCCAACACCACTGTTCGCGGTGCCGCCGAACGCAATGCCATCAACGCCCCGATTCAGGGCAGTGCCGCCGACATGATCAAGCTAGCCATGATTTTAATACACCGCGAACTGGCCTGCCGCAAGCTCCGGACCCGCATGTTACTCCAGGTTCACGATGAACTGGTGTTTGATCTTTACCTGCC
>CAZHEW010000392.1:0-3583 GCA_964531815.1 uncultured Verrucomicrobiota bacterium | reverse complement strand
CTCCAGATAGATCACATGAACAAGCTCCGCGCCGCCGGGCTGGAGCGCGGTGCTGCCATCTTGCAGGGCAACCGCGAGCGCCTCCGCCCGATCCTGATGACCACGATGACGTTGATCGCCGGGATGCTGCCCCTGGCGCTGGGCACCGGCCCCGGGGCGGAAGAACGCCGCGCAGTGGCAGTGGTGGTAATCGGCGGCCAGGCGCTGTGCCTGCTGTTGACGCTGATAGTGACGCCGGTGACCTATTCGCTCCTCGACGATCTGCGCAACAAGGTCCGGGCGCAGTGGCCGAGGCACGCCAGTCCGGCTGGCTAGGTTTCGGCTGAGCGGATCGCGCCCGAGGCGGCTAGCCTTTGGCCAACTCGCCAGCGTGCTTCTGGATCTTGCGGATGGCCTCAGCCATCTGGTCCATGTCGCTGCGCGGGCCGAGCAGGGTCGTCTGGGTAAACCACGCGGCTTCCTCCGACATCTTATCGTTGGCCGGGCACTCGGTGCGTTCTTCCCATTTGGCCAGCGTCTCCGCCGGGAACAGCCGCTGCCAGGAGCGGGAGGCCAGCGAGCGCTTGATGAAGGCTTCTTTGTTCAGCCGGCCGTAGCCCGCATTGCAGGTCACGCCTTCGGCTTTGAGCGCCTCCAGGAAGCGTTTTCGCGGCAGGCCGGCGAAGTGCTCCTTCTGGTAGCGGTACATGAAAAGGTGGTAAGCATTGCGCGTGCAGCCGTCATATATCTTTGCCGGTAAAATGCCCGGTATCTCCTGGAGCAACCCGCGCAGGTAGTCGGCGTTCTTTTCGCGGGTCTTCATCTGGTCTTCGAGCCGCGTCATCTGGGCGAGCAGCATCGCGGCCTGGAACTCGGTCATGCGAAGATTGCCGCCGCGGCTGCTCCGGGCGGCCACTTCGCCGCCGGACGGGCGTCGGGGCCGGCACTGGTTGTGGAACGAATAGCACTGGTCGGCCCATTCGTCGTTGCTGGTGATAATGGCGCCGCCGTCGCCGCAGTTGAGGTTCTTGCTGGCCTGGAAGCTGAAGCAGCCGGTGTCGCCCCAGGTGCCGAGGCAACGGTTGCGCCACTGGCCGAGATGAGACTGGCACGCATCCTCGATCACCGGCAGTTTGTGTTTCTTCGCCACGGCAAGGATGGTGTCCAGGTCGGCGGCGGAGCCCCCAAGGTGCACGGGAATGATCGCGGTCGTACGATCGGTAATCGCGGCCTCAATCTTGCGCGCGTCAATCTGGATCGTCTCCGGGTCGCTGTCCACGAAGATCGGCAGCGCGTGGTGCAGCAGGATCACGTTGACCGTGGCGATGAAGGTGTAGGGGGCCACGATGACTTCATCGCCTGCGGCGACTCCGACTGCCTCCAGGGAAGTGAAGAGGGCGCTGGTCCCGCTGTTGGTGGCAAGGCAGTGCTTCGCGCCGGTGGCGTTGGCGTAGGACTCCTCGAACTGCGTCACGCTTCTCCCGTTGCCTCTGAACCATTTCCCGCTGTGAACCGTCTCCAGCATGGCCTTGTCTTCCCGCTCGTCAATGATGGGCCATTCTCGCAGCGGGCGCGAACGAACGGGCTTGCCACCAAGCAGGGCGGGCTTATCCGCCGTGCTGGAGTTGGCGTTGCGGGCTTGGGCAATTGGGCTCAGACTAAGGGTCATTCCCGTGCCGGCGATCGCGGTAGTGCCGAGGAAATGGCGCCGATTTATGCTCTCGTTCATATTGACTGATAGCGAAGCAGTATATTGAATGACCTTATGCAAATTGAAAGCCTGAAGGTGTTCTGTGATTTGGCGGAAACCAAGAGCTTCACCAAGGCTGCGCAAATCAACAGCGTGACTCAGTCCGCCGTCAGCCAGACGGTCAGCACTCTGGAACAGCGATTTCAGTCGCCGTTTATCGAGCGCAGCAAGAAGAACTTTCGGCTGACACCTGAGGGCGAGGTCTTTTACGAGTACAGCAAGCGCATCCTCCAAACTTGCGACGCTCTCCAAAGCAAGCTGCAGGAGATCGAAAACGTGATCTCTGGCGACGTTCGCGTGGCAACAATTTACAGCATCGGGCTGCATGTGCTGCCGCCCTACGTGAAACGCTTCATGCAAAGCCATCCCAGCGTCAAGGTGCATGTTGAGTACCGCAGCGACGCGCAAGTGTATGAGAATTTGCTGGGCAACGTCGTGGACCTGGGGCTGGTTGCCTACCCCGCGCGCGACGCGAGGATTGTGGTTGTGCCCATTCGGAAGGATACGCTGGTTCTGATCTGCCATCCGCAGCATCCTCTGGCCGAACAGAAGTCAGTTCGCGTCAAGGCGCTGCAGGGGCAGAAGTTTGTCAACTTCGCAAGGGACATTCCCACGCGCCGTGCGCTGGACGATATTTTCAAGGACCATCGCGTGACGGTGGAGCAGGTCATGCAATTCGACAACGTTGAAACCGTCAAACGGGCGGTCGAGATCAATTCCGGGCTTGCCATTGTGCCGCGGGAGACTGTTGCCAATGAGGTTTCCACTGGGGCACTTGTGGCCATTAAACTCGAAAATGGCGCTTACTGCCGGCCGCTGGGCGTCATTCACAAGAAGGACAGGGTATTGTCGCCAGCCATCAAGAAGTTCATTGCGTTGCTCAAAGGGCCTGCCTGAGGCGGGGAAGCAGCCTGCCGCGACGTGTGGCGTGCGCGGTTATTCCAGGCTGCCAGCGGAACCGTTGCTTCCCGCCAGCCAGCCATCATATCCTGACCGGTCGTGTCTCCAGCCCCGTGGGTGCTTGATCCTGGAACGCGTTTGAGGTTGTGATTCCGACTCCCGCCAGCAGAAGACGGTCTTAGGGGCGTTATCCAGCACGGTATTGCTGAGGATGTATTCCACGCGGCGCAATAGTGCGCGGGCGGTGAAGGGCGGGCTTTTCCAGATGCGCTGGCACCTCAAGTGCAACTTCATCACCGCGCTCAGATTCAATGGCGGGTGCAGGAACGCCGCGATCTCGGCCTGCGCGCGCATGCGCTGGAGGACCTCTGTTACAAGGTCGAGAAAGGCTGTGTCGGCCCGCCGGTCCCAGATCTGTTCCAGCTCGCCCAAGGCGTCGCCGTAGATAAGATTGGTGGAATCAAAAGACTCCTTTTGGCGCTCGTAGATGAGCGGTAACGAATTCCAGTGCAGCGCCCCAATTCGCGCATAAACGACTTCGTGCCGGCTCTGGAGCCGGCCAAAGCGGCGACAGAGATAGCGGTGGATTTGCTCGAAGGGATCGTCATTGCGCGCGCGCAAAACGCCGACGCCGAAGCTCAGCAAGTCCCCTGCCAACAGGCCTGGACCGTGCCGCTTGACCTTCAGTCGCAGATCGCGGGCGCAACGCCGGTCGAGTTTGACCGCATCGAAGTAGTTGACCCGCTCAGGCATAGCCGGTTTGTCGCGCTCCCTCACCTTCCATCTCGTTCGGCGCAAGGCGTCAAGGGGCATCCCGCCCAGTGAGTGGAATAGGGCCAGCGAGTAGTAAGCCTCCGGGAGGTCCTGTTCCGCGAAGCTGTAGCGCAGCATCAGGCGTGCATCCGGAGAAAGACTGGGGGAGAGGGAGAGGTGGTGGGTAATGTTTCGGATCAG
>CAZHEW010000391.1:0-3620 GCA_964531815.1 uncultured Verrucomicrobiota bacterium | reverse complement strand
TGCTTGCGATCAAGGCACCAACAAGACCGCCATAAAGCGTACTGATGAAGGGATTGCTGGTCAACGGACAAGTTCCGGTCGAGCACCCCACGAATCTGTAGAAGGCGAATCCCAGCCCGCCTCCCACTATCATTCCAATCACGATGTGCAATAGCATACGATGTTGAGTCTTCAATTACGCCGCATATTGAGCCGCGAACTGGAGGAAGGTTACAAGAAATCCGGGCCGCAGGCGGAGCCTCCCTGCCTGGCATGAGGCCTGATTCTCTTTTACTCGTCGCATCTTTCCACGAACACCGCCCGAGGGCGTGCCCGAGCGGAATAGTGTTGCCGCGTTTGGTTGCCACGCTGAGACTGCGCGGGTGCCAGCAGCCTTCAAGCCGGTCTATAGGGTTCAAGTCCGCGAGTTGGTCGAGTTTGCGCTGCGCCAGGGCGACCTCGGCGGCCAGCACGACTTCGTCGGACCGCGGCGTGCGCTGGCGGGTACGCGCGGTCACCAGAGACTGCAGCGCTCGCGCCCGGCCGGTTACCAGAAGGAAGTGCAGCTTGGCTTCGACGTCGAGACTGCGGAATTGATTCTGCGCATTCGCGGCCGCATTGACGGCTTGCTCGTCACTCCCGGGCAAGTGCTGCTGGAGGAGATAAAAACCGTGCAAAGCGGCTGGGACGGCATCGCCTACCCCCTCCACTGGGGGCAGGCCAAAGTTTACGGCTGTTTTTATGCCCGAGAACATGCCCTGGAGCAGGTCGTTATCCAGTTGACCTACCTGAATCTCGACACTGGGGCATTGACTGAGTTTCAGGAACGCTTCTCCCTGAGCGAGCTGACGGCCTTCTTCGAAAAGACTGCTGCAATTTACCTTGAGTGGTTGCAGGCTCATCAGCGATGGCGCCGGCTGCGCGACGCCTCCGCGCGTGCCCTCTCGTTTCCCTTTGCGAGGTATCGTCCCGGCCAGCGCCGGCTCGCGGTGGCAGCGTATCGCACTCTCGCCCGCGGCGGGCGCCTGTTCCTCGAAGCCCCCACCGGGATTGGCAAGACCGTTTCGGTGCTTTTCCCGGCCGTTAAAGCACTCGGGGAAGGAAAACTCGAACGGGTCTTTTACCTCACCGCACGCACCTCCGGGCGCGCTGTGGCGCAAGAGACCCTCACCGAACTTCGCCAGGCCGGCTTGTCTTTGCGCTTCGTGACACTTACTGCGAAAGAGAAAGTTTGTTTCCAGGAAGGCCAAGCCTGCGACCCGCTCGCGTGCCCTTTTGCGCGCGGCTACTATGACCGAAACAAGGCCGCCATGCGCGACACGCTGAGCCATGAGGCGATCACCCGCCCGGTGCTCGAAGCCGCTGCCCGCAATCACCAGGTCTGCCCGTTTGAGCTTTCGCTGGATTTGTCCACCTGGGTTGACGTTGTCGTTTGCGACTACAATTACGTCTTCGATCCTAGAGTCTATCTGCGGCGGCACTTCGCCGAGGAGCCCGGCGACTACGCCTTCCTCGTGGACGAGGCGCATAACCTCGTGGACCGCGCGCGCGACATGTTCTCCGCCGACCTAGACGCCCGGGAAATTCGTGACGTCCGTCGCGCCCTCAAGGAGGCTGTCCCGCGTTGTGCGAGGGCCTTGAGCCGGCTGACTTCGGCGATGAGGAAACTCTGTCCTCCGGAACCTGACACCTTACACGAACCTGGGGAGAATCCACCTGGGCTGCCTGCGGAAGGCCTCTTTCCCCTCACCCCAGCCCTCTCCCGTGGGGAGATGGAAAATCAAGGTCGGTCTCGCGAGCTTACGAAACGTGTCGGATCCACCAGCGCGGCGCTGAGGGGTCTCCCTGTCCCCAAGGGAGAGGGGGAAGCGCGCGGCCCTGGCATCAACGCTTCAGCCTCGCCAGAGCGTGGGGCAGGCGTCCGGCCGGCATTCCCACGGATCACCCGCACCACCCGCGAGTTCCCCACGCACCTGAGGTCTCCACTCGAAGCCGCCCTCAAAGAAGCTGAAACCTGGCTCGCCCGCAATCAGCCCGCCGACTTCCGGGAGAGCTTGCTCGAACTTTACTTCCGGCTGCGTGCCTTTCAGCGCACGGCCGAGCTCTACGACGAGCGTTTTGTCACGATTGTTGAGCCGGGCTCCGCGCCCCGCGTCCGACTCTTCTGCCTCGACCCTTCGTGCCTGCTTGGCCAGGCGCTGGCACGCGGCAAAGCCGCGACCTTTTTCTCTGCCACGCTCACGCCGATTGACTACTACCGCACGCTGCTCGGCGGCACTCCAGAAGACCCCTTGCTCCAACTGGCCTCCCCCTTCCCACCAGAGCACCAGGCGGTGCTGGTTCATGACCGCATCCGCACACAGCTCAAAGCCCGGGCCGAAACGCTGGCGGACGTGGTGCAAGCAATCGCCTGCTTCGTGGGGGAGCGACCCGGCAACTACCTTGCCTACTTCCCTTCCTACCAGTACCTCGCCGCCGTGCATGAGCAGTTCCAGGCTCTCTGCCCGGACGTTCCGATCCTGGTCCAGCGGCCCAGCATGAGCGAACCCGAACGCGAGGCCTTCCTCGCGGCTTTCGCAGCCGAACGCCGTGACACCCTCATCGGTTTTGCAGTCATGGGCGGTGTGTTTGGCGAAGGCATTGATCTTGTCGGCGACCGCCTGATCGGCGCAGCCATCGTTGGCGTCGGTCTTCCTCAACTTTGTATCGAGCGCGACCTGATCCGCGACTACTTCCAGAGAAGGACCGGATCGGGCTTCGATTATGCCTACACCTTTCCGGGAATGAACCGCGTCCTGCAGGCTACCGGGCGCGTCATTCGCTCTGAGGCCGACCGCGGGGCTGTTCTCCTCATTGACGTCCGGTTCTCCGAGCCACGCTACCGCCGGCTCTTTCCCCCCTGGTGGCATCCTGCGCGCGTCCGAAGCCTCTCCGATATCCGCGAGGTGCTTCAACCCTTCTGGCGCCCCTGATAGGAAAGACAAGAAGGCATCTGCTGCTCTCTCCAAGCCCTGCTCCTTGTTTGCCCCGACGAATAGCTGAGAGCAATCCCAGGCCTGCCTTCCCCGCCGACCGCTATTCTGGCGGAACATTCGCCTTCGTACTTCTTAAGGTTGACGGCGTAAAACGGAAGAAACCCTCGCCCGACCAGGTATTGGAGACTGTCCCGGTCGAGTTAAAACGGGTCCGGATGGCAGTGCTCACCGCCCCGGAGAAGCGGCGGCATTGTCAGCGATTGCATCGCAAGGGCCACCATCTTGGACGGACCCGAGCTCAGCGGGATCGGCGTTTGAGCCTCAGAACTCCTGGCCCGCCCCCGACGGATTCTGAGGTTGTGAGGAATCTCCCTGATGCCACCCCAAAAGCGGTATTATTGAGGAACCTCGCCTTTTCCGTCGCAAGGCTGGTGGCAACCGGACGAGCCTGACTCAATTCTGCCGGGCCAGGAGTTTCTGGCTTGGCAAATAGCTGCCATTGCCGTAGTTGCGAGCTGATACCCCCGTAGTAGCTCCGTTCTACCTCCGTTCTACCTCCGTGTCTGGAACGGACCTACTACGGAGGTAGAACGGAGGTAGAACGGAGGTACTGGCCCCAAGGGGGGGCATGGTGAGGGGGAATTCGACTGCCACGTCGCTTCTACC
>CAZHEW010000390.1:0-3626 GCA_964531815.1 uncultured Verrucomicrobiota bacterium | reverse complement strand
CTGCGCCGCGCGCGCGTCCTCTGGACCGGCGTGCGGAGCGAAGCGGAACAGTTGGCGCGGCTCCAGGCAGCGGTGGACTTCGCCAGCCGGGGCTTCACGAACGAAAAGCAGGAGCAGGAGTTCACCGGCCATGTCACACTTGCCCGCATCAAAGGCATGAAAGGGACCGAGGCGGCGGCCCTGGCCGAGCTGGTGGCCGGCATGAAGAAACGGCTGTTCGGCCAGTGGACCGCGTGCCGGATCGAGCTGATGCAGAGCCAACTCTTGCCGCAGGGGGCGCGACACACCCTCCTGGCAGCAACCGCGCTGGGCGAGTCGCCCCCGTGAATTGCCCCGTGAATTGGCTTGACCTGCGTTTCCGAGCACGGCAGACTGCGCGCCACTGCAAACGATTTAAACCATTACGAAAATACTGCATCTCTCATGAGCGAAACATCCAACCGGCGATCCGAAGAGTTCCTTAAGATCAGCGACCAATTCCAGCTTGGCGTCCTTACGACCGAATCCTCTCACCCCGTCACGGCAAACCTGAGCGAAACGGCCAAGGGCGATGTCAGCGCGGGACTGGGCCTGCTGTTCGAGGCGGACGGAGACAATGTGCGGAAATACCGTGAATTCGCCGAGTCCGGCCGGGCGCGTCAGATTGCGGACACTGTGTTGCGCGTGGTGAAGGGGGGCGGCAAGGTGTTCTTCACCGGGTGCGGCTCCACCGGCCGGCTGAGCATACAACTGGTCTCCATTTGGCGCGATTTCTGGCAGAAACAGAGCGCGCGCGGCTTGAAGTGTTCGCCCTCGGCGGCAGAGTTCGAGAACCGCGCCTTCAGCGTGATGGCCGGCGGGGACTTTGCGCTCATCAAATCGGTGGAGGGATTCGAGGACTTCACGGAGTTCGGCAAGAAGCAGATCGGCGACCTGGACGTGTCAGCCAAGGACGTGGTGTTCGCCATCACCGAGGGCGGCGAGACGTCGTTTGTGATCGGCACGGCATGGAAGGGGGTCGAGGTCGGGGCCAAGGTCTATTTTGTTTATAACAATCCGGATGACATTTTGTGCAAGCACGTAAAGCGCAGCCGCGAGGTCATCCAGGAGCCCCGCATTGAGAAGATCAATCTCACAACCGGGCCGATGTCCATTACCGGCTCGACGCGCATGCAGGCCACGACCATCCAGCTCTGCGTGATGCTGACGGTGCTGGAGATGGTGCTGCGCGACCTGATGAAGGAGTTGGAGCCCCAGGGGCCGGGCGCCCTCGACTCATCCTCCGTGCCGGCCGAGTTCCTCAAGAAGCTGACGGAAATGCACGGCAACCTGATGTCGCCGGACTTCCGATCCCAGCTTGCCAACTTGGTGTCGCTGGAGGAAGGCGTTTATCGCTCCAAACACAAGAACAACTACTATGCCGACCGGTTCGGCATTGACGTGCTGACCGACACCACGGAGCGCTCGCCCACCTATTGCTCGCCCCCGTTCCGCAAGTTCGACGACACGACGGCGACCGAGTCCTGGTCGTTCCTGTTTATGCCGTACGCGGATACGCCGAAGGCCTGGGAGCGGATCATCAAGCGCCAGCCCAAGTGCGTCGAATGGACCGAGGCGGAAGTGCGCGCCCTGGTCAGCGAGGACAAAGTGGCGCGCACCTACGAGATCGTGCGCAAGATCAGCGCTCGCGAGCTGATGCGGTTCAAGGTGGGGCTGGACGGCCTCGAATACCGGCAGTTGGGCAAGGGCGACAGCGCGGTGAGCATCGTGTCGGAAACCGAGAAAGCTTCGTTGCTGGCGGCGGACGGCTTCTATCGTCGGCAGCTTGAAGCCGCGCAGAAGGCAGGCGCTCAGATCGGACTCATTTTCGTTGGCCGCAAGGAGTCTTTCAAGGAGATCAGCGACTTCATCGCCCGGTGGAACCCCGGGTGCGTCGTCGTGATGGCCGCGGTCCCGGGCACCGACTTCCTGCTGGACGGCACCACGCGCGCGGGCCTCAAGATGCTCCTCAACGCGCTTTCGACCTGCACCATGGTGCGGCTGGGACGGGTCATGGGCAATTACATGATTTGGGTGGTGCCGAGCAACCTCAAGCTCATTGACCGCTCGACGCGCTACATTCAGCGGCTCACCGGCCTGGACTACAAGGCCGCCAACCAACTGCTCTTCGAGGTCGTCGAATACGTCGAGCCCCGCATGAAGGCCGACCAGGCCTATCCGCCGGTGGTGGGGGTCTCGGTGATGCGGGTTCGCCACCAACTCGACAATGCGGCAGCCGAGAAGCGGCTCATGGCCGAGATGTGAGTTGGCCCTTTACAGTCCAGCCCGATTCTATTACGCTGCAGCTACCTATGACACTAGACGACTTTCTTCTTGAGGCGGAAGACAAGATGAGCAAGACCGAGCAGGTGGTCGTGAACGAGTTTGCCGGCGTCCGCACCGGCAAAGCCTCGTCCGCTCTGGTCGAAAACGTCATGGTGGAAGTCTATGGTTCGCAGATGCGCATTCGTGAGTTGGCGGGCATCACCACGCCCGAGCCGCGCACGCTCAGCATCCAGCCGTGGGACGCCAACTCGCTCCATCCGATCGAGAAGGCGATTCTCAAAAGCAATCTCGGCCTGACCCCCTCCATTCAGGGCAAGGTGATCCGGCTCTTCTTCCCCGAACTGAGCGAAGAGCGGCGCAAGGAGTTCGTGAAGATCATTCACAAGATGGCCGAGGACGGCCGCGTCGCCATCCGCCACGTGCGGCGCGACGCCATGGATCTCGTCAAGAAACACGGCCACGACAGCGGCATCACCGAAGACGATGTCAAGCACGCCGAGAAGGAGCTGCAGAAGCTGACAGACGAGTACATCGCCAAGATTGACGCCCACGTAGCGCATAAGGAAAAAGAAATCATGACGGTGTGACGCGGCGGCAGGCGCCTCAGGAATGTGTCGGACCCGGGACTCGGTTTCACTGAGGGTTCTGCTCTCACTCCTCCGCACCGCAGGGACCCTGTGCGGCCTCTGCGCAGTTTAACCGGCGCGTTTCTTGGTGAAGAGCAATGGTCCTGATGGCTGCCCCTGTGTCCTGCCCCGACTCCGGCCAGGGCTACTTCCCAAGGCAGAACTGGCTGAAGATCAGGTCGAGCAGGTCCTCGGTGGTGGTCTGGCCGACAATCTCGCCGACGGCGTTGACGGCGATGCGCAGGTCCAGCGCGACGAGTTCGAGGGGCTGATCGGCGCGCAGGGCCTCGACCGCGCGCAACGCCGCCGTGCGGGTGCGAATGAGCGCGTCCTGGTGGCGCGAGTTGATCATCACTTCCAACATCTCGGCCTTGATCTCGCCCGACCACACCAGCTCTTTGATGGCGTCTTTGAGCGGCTCGATCCCCTGGCCCGTCAGGCAGCAGACGTCCACCACCGGCGCGTTCAGACCGTCCGGCAACTTCAGCCGGGCCGGCAGGTCCACCTTGTTGCGGACCAGGATGCGCTTCTTGCCCGCGAACTCGGCCAGGTAGTTCTCGTCGGCTGCCGTCAGCGGCTCGGACATATCGAACACGTGGAGGATGAACTCCGCTTGCTGGAAGCTCTGGCGGCTGCGCCGAACGCCCTCGGCCTCGATCTCGTCGCGCGCCTCGCGCAGGCCGGCGGTGTCAATGA
>CAZHEW010000389.1:0-3655 GCA_964531815.1 uncultured Verrucomicrobiota bacterium | reverse complement strand
AAGCCGCGGAAGGCGGTGTTGGAGGAAAGGTTGGTCCTGGCCACCTGCCCGCGAAATTCGGCCGCCGGGATATAGTAGGCATTATCCAGGTGGAACAAGGCGCGGTCCGTAATGGCCTGGGACAAGTCCATCGCCCAGCCGCCGTTGGCATAGAGATGCACGCGGGCGGCCAGCAAATGGCCGTCAGCATCAAAGCCGACCTTGAATCGCGCGAGGAATGGATGCCGATGGCCGGTGAGCATCATGTCCTGATCGCGGTTCCAGCGCACGCGGACGGGTTGGCCGGTGCGGTGTGCCGCCAGCGCCGCCAGTGCCGCCGGCGTGGCCCCTTGCGTCTCCTTGCCGCCGAAGCCGCCGCCCATGCGGAGGCTTTGGACAACGACTCGGTTGGCGGGAATGTTCAGCAGGTGGGCGATGAGCGCCTGGATTTCGGAAGGGTGCTGAGTGGATGAGGATACGGTTAGGTTCCCGTCCTCACCCCTCTTGGCCCAGGCAGCTTGCGTTTCCAGGTAAAAATGCTCCTGCCCTTGCAGTTCAAACACCCCGGTCAGCGTCATGGGGGACTTGGCCAATGCTGTGCCAATTCTGCCGCGCCGGATGTAATTGGGGGCGTTGTGGAAGCTGCGGGCTGCCAGGGCCTGTTCCAGCGTGAGAATCGGCGCCAGTGGTTCGTATTCGATGATCACCTTTTCCGCCGCCGCGCGGCACGCCTCCTGCGACTCGCCAACCACCAGTGCCAGAATATGTCCGTGGAATAGGACTTCCTTGTTAGCCAGCAGTATCTCGTCGTGCTTTGTCCCGCCGACGTTGTTCACTCCCGGGATGTCTTCAGCCAACAGCACGGCATGGATGCTGGGCGTGGCGCGTGCGGCTGTGACGTCACGCTTGAGAATCTTCGCGTGGGCATGGGGCGAGCAAACCGGCCACACTTCGAGCATGCCCGCAGTCTGGTCGTCGGTGTAAATGGCCTCGCCCGTGACATGTTTGTGGGCGCTCTCGTGCGGCGGTGAGGTCAATCCCCTTCGTCTGGCAGCCGACGCAAGGCGGCTCTGGTCCTGCGGCTGAGGAGTGAGCGTCGTCACCTCTTGTCCCGCAGTGCAAAAGAACTTCTCAAACAAGCTCGTGATCAGCGCGCGGCGATAATCAGCACTGCCGCGCACGTCGGAGATCGGGGTGAACTCCGTCTGAAGAACCGGCAGGACTTCATTGATCGTTTCCTCCCGCCACGGTCGGCCAAGCAGCGCCCCCTCAGTCTTGCGCGCGCGCGCAGGCATCGCGGCCACGCCGCCGTACCCGAGCCGGGCATGGCGGACGACGCCGCGTGAATCTACATCCACCGTGAAACACGCCGCCACAGTGCTGATGTCCATGTCGCGCCGTTTGGACACTTTGTACCAGGCACACTTGCGGGTGACGCCCGGCTGAGACGTGCCCCGCGGCACGATTATGGTCTTGAGAATCTCGCCGGACCGCAGGGCGGTCTTGCGATAGGCGGCAAAAAACTCATGGAGCGGGAGGGTCCGCTCGGAAAGTCGGGGCGCCATTGCCTCCAGGAGCGAGACTAGGACGACTTTGGCGTCAAGCGCGAGGAGCAGGGGGGCGCTGTCGCCGATGGGTGAAGCGGTGACGAGATTGCCGCCCATGGTGGCGCGGTTGCGAATCAGGTGCGAGCCAAAGACGCGCAGCATATCCGCCAGTACGGGAAGTGTGCCCGCTATCTGCTCCTCGATTTGCGTGAAGGTGGCCGCGGCGCCGATGAGCCACTCGGAATGCGTGCGCTGAATCTCGTTTAGTTCCGGCACAGCCTCGACCGAGACCAGTGTGGAGAATTTCTTGTGGCGCTTGGTGATGTCTAGCCCCAGTTCGGTGGCACCGGCGATCAGCCGGGCGTCGGGGAAGCGCCTCAACAACTGGAGCAGGCCGACAAGGGATGCCGGACGGAAGAACCTTGCCCTGCCCGCCTCATATTCGACCTCCGTTAGGGGGGGGGCGGACTTCTTCAGCCGTTCGGCAAAGCCATCTTCGCCGTCTTTGTTGTGCCGCTCCCGGAACGCTGCGTAGGCGGCCTGGCGAATCGGGCGGTAACCGGTGCAGCGGCACAGGTTGCCGCACAGTTGATCATTCAGCCGGCCGGGTTGCCGAATGTCCCCGCGGTAATAGCTCTCGAAGAGCGACATGACGAAGCCCGGCGTGCAATAGCCGCATTGCGAGCCGTGGTGGGCGACCATCTTTTCCTGGACCGGGTGGAGTTTGCCCGGGGCGGCGACACCCTCCACGCTGACAATTTCCCGTCCGGCCATGAGACACAAGGGGACCAGGCAACTGCTGATAGCGCGGTAGCAAAGCCGGCCCTGCGCATCCCGATCGAGGATGGCCACGGAGCAAGCGCCGCAATCACCCTCGGCACAGCCCTCCTTGGCGCCGGTCAGGCCCGAGCGGCGCAGGTATTCGAGCAGGGTGGTGTTGGGGGAGACGTCCTCGACGCGGACATTGTGGCCATTGAGAATGAATTCGATGGCGTTGCGCATAGCAGGTCGGTTAACGGTAAACCGGGGAGAGGGGGCTGTAAACGAAATACAAGCTGGTTGCTGCTTTGCGGGCGGGACTGTATTAGCCTGCGCTTCATGAAACGAAGTTGCTTCATTGGACTGCTGCTGCTGAGCTCGGCTTTGGCCTTCGGGCAGGAGGACACGATGACCTTTGACGACGCGGTCCAGTCCGCGGAGCAGTGGGCCAGGGAGAACCTTGATGAGGATACTTTGCGGCTGCTGGATGGGGTGGATCGGGACAAGGTGCAGCAGCTCTTTGAGGACATCCAGAAGCGGTTCGAGGGCGAGTATGTCGTGGACCTGGCGTCCCTGAACGACACCGCCAAGTCAGTTTTGCCGCTGTTGGAGAGTCACGAGGAGACGCAGCCGTACGCCGCATGGCTCAAGGCACGGCTGGATTACCTGGAAGTAGCCCAGGAGGTTCAGCGGAGCACTCCGCCGCCGAAAGCCGAGCCGGGCCGGCCCTTGCCGCCGATTCCAAACTCGGCGCCGAAGACGGAACGGGAGATCTGGGTCCGGAAGCTTGCGGACCGGCCTTGGCCCAACGCAGCGACGAACTACGTGCCCCGCTTGAAACCGATCTTTACGGCGCAGAAGGTTCCGCCCGAACTGGTTTGGATTGCGGAGGTCGAATCCTCGTTTGATCCCAGGGCGCGCAGTCCGGCGGGCGCGGTGGGACTGTTTCAACTTATGCCGGCGACCGCCAAACGCTACGGACTGCGCACCTGGCCGTTGGACCATCGGTTGCGGCCGGATGACAGCGCGCGCGCCGCGGCCAAGTACCTGGCAAACCTCCACGGTCAGTTCAAAGACTGGCGGCTGGCACTGGCGGCCTATAACGCCGGGGAAGGCACGGTCCAAAGGCTCCTGCAACGGCGCAACGCGCGGACGTTCGATGCCATTGCCACGCATTTGCCGGCGGAGACGCAGATGTATGTGCCCAGGGTCGAGGCAACCCTGGCGCGCCGCGAAGGCGTGAAACCGAGTCAACTGCGGCTGCCTGCGGGATAAAGAAGCGGTGCCCGGTCAGGGATCCATCAAGCGCACAGCCAAGACACGGTCTGGCGGGGTTTTGCCTGCGATTTCTGCTCCGCACCAACCCGGCA
>CAZHEW010000388.1:0-3657 GCA_964531815.1 uncultured Verrucomicrobiota bacterium | reverse complement strand
CCAGGGCGCTCATGCCCGCGTAAACCGCCTCAACCCATTCGGGCTTGAAGTCGCGGGGCAAGCCAATCGTGATCAGCGCGGCAGTGGGCGTTCCCGCCATGGCCGCGATGTCGCTCAGGCACCGGCCAAGCGCCTTGTGGCCGATCTTCTCCGGCGGCGCGTCGGCCTTGAAATGCACCCCCTCCACCACCGCGTCCGTCTTGAAGAGCAGCAGCCGGTCCGGCACCCCGGCGTCCAGCACGGCGCAATCATCCCCCGCGCCCACCACTACCGAGGGGTTGGTGGGCAGCGCGCGCGTGAGGCGGCGGATCAGCTCAAATTCGTTCATGCCATTCCGTAGCTCTGGAGGATCAGCAACGTCGCGAAGTTCAGCGCGTTGAACAGCAGGTGGGCGATGATGGGGGCCAGCAGGTTGTCGGTCCACTCATACAGCGCGGTCAGCAGCAGCGCCAGCACCAGCAACGGCACAAACGTGGCCAGGTTCAGGTGCACCAGCGCAAACAGCAGAGAAGTGCCCCACAGCGCCAGCCGCCGATACCCCGCCTGCTTGATCATCGGATACAGGATGCCGCGAAACATCATTTCCTCCGCCACAGGCGCCAGCAGAATGGCCGTCGCCCCCAGCGAAAGCCGCCCAAACCACGACATCGAAACCCGCAACGCCTGGACGGGCAGTTGTTCCTTCGGCTCCAGTCCCAGGTGCGGCAGATGAGTGATCACCAGCGCCGAGACCTGCTGCAAACCCCACCCGATCGGCAGGAAGATCAGCGCCCCCAGCACCCCCGCCAGCAGCGCCCGGCGCCAGCGATTCGCGAACCCGAACGCCTCCGCGCAACTGCTTTGCTGCTCCCGCAGGAAGCGCCCGATCAGAATCAAACCGGCGCCCTGAAAACTCAGCGTCGCCACCACCATCCGCCCGATCGAAGTGCCGGCCGCTTCCACGCCGGAAAACCGCTGCACCCACGCCCCCAGCAGCAGCCCGCCGTAGGCACAAGCCACCAGGGCCGCCAGCCGCCGCGAAATCGTCTCCGGCGGCCACGGTCTGGCGATGAGAACCAGCGTTGCCGCCAGACAAAACAGCGACACCGCCGCCAGCGGAAAGAACAGCTTCGAGCTGACCTTGGCCGCGGCGTTCGCGTAATAATGCACGCTGAACAGCAGCATGCCGGTGTAAGCGCAAATGATCGCGCTCAACATCAGGCGGACAATCGCCTCCACCGGCCACGGTTTCGCTGTTACCATGGCGCGAAGCTATCGCACCCGCCCCCAGGTGACGATGCAAAAAGCGGCCCGCCCGGCGCAAGGCGCGCCCTGGCGAGCCATGTGGGATGGGCGCACTCCGCTGCCTTGAGTTAGCGCTTATGGGGCTTCGGAGGGGGCGGGGGCGTGTTCCTGAACGCTGCCGGGAAATAAGCCTTTGTCCGCCGGCGCGTGGAGGGCTAACTTTTGCCTTGCTGATGCAGAGTTGCCAGACCAGTTCGATTGCCGCGCCGGGCCAATGCCCGCCCCGCCGCCTGCCCGAGTTGCTCGCCCCGGCGGGGGATTGGGAGTGCGCCCGGGCCGCGGTCGAGAACGGGGCGGATGCCATTTACTTCGGGTTGGAGAAGTTCAACGCGCGGATGCGGGCGAACAATTTCACCGAAGCCGATTTGCCCCGGCTCATGGAGTTCCTGCACCGGCGGGGCGTGAAGGGCTACATCACGTTCAACATCCTTGTCTTCGAGAACGAGATGGCCGCGGCGGAGCAATACGTGCGCGCCATGATCGCCGCCGGGGTGGATGCCGCGGTGGTGCAGGATGTGGGCATTTGCCGCCTGATTCGCCGCTACTCGCCCGACTTCCCGATCCATGTCTCCACCCAGATGACCATTACCAGCGCCGCCGGGGTGGAGTTTGCGCGCGAGCTGGGCTGCAACCTGGTGGTGCTCGCGCGGGAGTGTTCGCTCAAGGAGATTGAGGCCCTGCAGGCGGCGCAGGGAGGGCGCCCTTCACTGCCGCTGGAGGTGTTCATTCATGGCGCGCTTTGCGTTGCCTACTCGGGCCAATGCCTGACGAGCGAGGCGCTGGGCGGGCGCTCGGCCAATCGCGGCGAATGCGCGCAGGCCTGCCGCATGCCGTATGAGCTGGTGGCGGACGGCAAGCGGGTCTCGTTGGGCGACCGGAAATATCTGCTCAGCCCGCAGGACCTTGCCGGGTTGGAGGTGCTGCCCGAGCTGGTGCGGCTCGGCGTGGCGTCGCTCAAGATTGAAGGGCGGCTCAAGTCGCCCGAGTACGTGGCCAGCATCACCCGCATCTATCGCCGCGCCCTCGACCGGGTGGGCGGCGAATGGAAGATAACCCATGAGGACCGTTACGGAATGGAGATGGCATTCTCGCGCGGCCTGCACACGGGCTGGTTCGGGGGAACCAATAACCAGCAACTCGTTCATGGCCGCTTCGGCAAGAAGCGCGGGGTCTTCCTCGGCGAGGTGTCGCGACTTGAAGGCGAGAGCGTCTGGCTTCAGCTCCAGGGACCGCTCAAGCCCGGGGACGGCGTGGTTTTTGATGCCGGTCGCCCCGAGCAGGACGAGGAAGGCGGAAGGGTTTATGAAGTGCGGAATGCGGAATGCGGAGTGCGGAATGGCCGGCTTGCGGAACTGCGCTTTGGCCGGGGCGACATCAACTTCAGGCGCATCCATGTCGGGGACAAGCTGTGGAAGACCAGCGACCCGGAGCTGGACCGGGCTCTGCGGCAGAGCTACGAAGGCGACGTCCCGAGGTTCCGGCGCCCCATCCTGATGGAAGTGCGGGGCCAGGCCGGCCGGCCGCTCACGCTCATCGTCCGGGACGAGTTGGGCCATCTGGTCTCCCTGGACTCGGCGATGCCGCTGGCCCGGGCGGAGAGCCAGCCGTTGACCAGCCCCCGGCTGCGGGCCCAGCTTGGCCGCCTTGGCGGAACGGCGTTCAAGCTGGGCGGGTTGGAGAATTCGCTCGCGGGCGACGTCGTGCTGCCCGTCAGCGAACTGAACCGCCTGCGCCGCGAGGCGGTGCGGCAACTGGAGGCCCAGCGCGCCCAGCCCAGGCAATGGACCCTGGTGGAGTGCGGAGTGCGGAGTGCGGAGTGCGGAATGGCCGGAGCAGGCGCGGCGGTTGTGCCTCCGCACTCTGCACTCCGCACTCCGCATTTAATCGTTCTGGTGCGCAACCTGGCGCAACTCAGCGCCGCCCTGAACTCCGGCGTGGAAACGGTGTATGGTGAATTGGAGGACCCGAAGAAGTATCGCGAGGCGGTCGCGGCGGTGCGGGGCCGCGAGTCAGCTACGGGCAAGCGGGTGGAAATCTTCGTCGCCCCGCCGCGGATTTTCAAAGCGGGAGAAGAGTGGACGCTCAGGCAAGTTCGCGCCAGCCAAGCCGACGGCTACCTGGTCCGCAACTACGACCATTTGAGCTTCTTCGCGAACGACCGGCGCATTGGCGATTACTCGCTCAACATTGCCAACCGGCTGGCCGCCGATTGCTTCCGGAACAAGTTTGGCCTGGAGCGCGTCACGGCCTCGTATGATCTGAACTGCGCGCAACTCGAGGCCCTTTTGCAGGGCGCGCCGCCGGAGTGGTTCGAGATTACGATTCACCAGCACATGCCCATGTTTCACATGGAGCACTGCGTGTTCTGCGCCT
>CAZHEW010000387.1:0-3659 GCA_964531815.1 uncultured Verrucomicrobiota bacterium | reverse complement strand
TGGAAGACTCGCTGCTGGAACTCATCCGCCGCACCTCGGCTGAAATCCCGGACGATGTGCACCAGGCCATCCTCGAGTCGCTGGAGCGCGAGAAGCAGGGCACGATTGCCGCCAGCGCGATGAAGATCATCGAGCAGAATATCGCGCTCGCCAGGAACAAGTCGCAGCCCATCTGCCAGGATACCGGCAGCATCCTGTTCTACGTGGACTGCCCGCTGGGTTTTGACCAGCTTGCCTTCGAGCGCGCCGCCTGCGAGGCGGTGAAACTCGCCACGAAGAAGGGGTTCCTGCGTCAGAATTCGGTGGACTCGATCACCGGCAAGAACGACGGCACCAACGTCGGCCCCGGCTCGCCGACCCTCCACTTTCACCAGCACCCCGCGCCCGAGGTCAGCGTGCGCCTGGTTCTCAAGGGCGGCGGCTGCGAGAATGTCGGCGCGCAATACGCCCTGCCCAACGAGAAGCTCAAGGCCAGCCGCGACCTGGACGGCTGCCGCAAGGCGATCCTCGATGCGGTCTTGCAGGCTCAGGGCAAAGGCTGCGGGCCGGGCATTCTCGGCGTCTGCATCGGCGGCGACCGCGCCACCGGCTACGAGTTCTCCAAGCAGCAGTTCCTCCGCAAGCTCGGCGACGCCAACCCCACCCCCGACCTCGATAGGCTCGAGCGCGACATCGTTGACACCGCCAACAAGCTCGGCATCGGGCCCATGGGGTTCGGCGGCAAGACCACGCTGCTGGGCGCCAAGATCGGCGTGCTCAACCGGCTGCCCGCCTCCTACTTCGTCAGCATCAGCTACATGTGCTGGGCATTCCGCCGCCAGGGCATCAAGCTCGATGCCAGGAGCGGCATTGCCGCATGGCTTTATTGAATCATGGAAACTCTGCCTCCCTCCCACGGACTGACATCTTCTGCCACGCCGAAGGCCGTCTTTTGGTTCCGCGTCTATGCCGGATGCATGGCCGGTATTTACGCGCTGTGCGCGCTGGCCGCGCCGCTGGTGTTCTTCGCCGGAACCCGGGCCGCCGGAGAGCAGGGCATGGTGCTGAAGATTCAGGCGGTAGCGCTCCTGCTGGTGGGGCTGGCTTTCGCCATCGCGTTCGCCCTGGTGTTTGTGTTTCCGCGCAAACACTGGGCCTGGATCTACGGCCTGGTGCTCATCTGCATCGGCATGACCAGTTGCTGCATTCTGCCGGCGGCCATTCCCCTGCTCATCTTTTGGCTGAAGCCCGAGGTGAAGAGCTGGTTCAACTCAGGCGCGAGCTTATGACCACACTCACCACTCCCATCTCCGAATCTATCATCCGCTCGCTCAAAGTCGGCGAGGAAGTCCTCATCACCGGCACGGTGTTCACAGGCCGCGACGCCGTCCACAAGCACCTGCATGACGGCGGAGCGTTGCCCCCCGGTGTGAGCCTCGAAGGCGGCATCCTCTACCACTGCGGCCCGGTTATCATTAAGGACGAGCAGGGCAACTGGAAGTGTGTCGCCGCCGGGCCGACGACCTCGATTCGCGAGGAGCCTTACCAGGGGCGGATCATCCGCGACTTCGGCTTGCGCGGGGTGATCGGCAAGGGCGGCATGGGGGACAAGACGGTCGCGGCCTGCAAGGAGCACGGGTGCGTCTATCTGCACGCGATAGGCGGCGCGGCCCAGGTGCTCGCCGAATGCATCAAGCGCGTGCCGAACGTCTACTTCATGGAGCAGTTTGGCGCCCCCGAAGCCATCTGGGAGTTCCAGGTCGCCAGCTTTCCCGCGGTCGTGACCATTGACGCCCACGGCAATTCCCTGCACAAGGACGTCCTGGCCGCCAGCCAGGCCGAGCTGGCGAAGCACGTGTAGATCTCGCGCCCAAACTCCAACCGGAAGGGCGAACGTCCCCGCGAGGCCTGACTGCGGTTGTTGCAGGCGGAGTCTGGGCTCGCGAGGGCGCTCGCCCTCCCGACGCCGGGTCGGGCTGCCCGCCCTTATGCCGGCTGCTGCGCAGCCGGGGCGTCGATGAGTTCGATGCGGCGCTTATGCCGGCCGCCCTCGAAAGGTGTTTCCAGCCAGACCCGGACAATCTGGAGCGCCGTTTCGAGGCTCATCATGCGCTGGCCGAGCGAGAGCAGATTGGCGTTGTTGTGCTGCCGGCCCAGCCGCGCCGAGTCCACGTTCCAGCACAGCGCGCACCGAATACCTTTGACCCGGTTGGCCACGATCGCTTCCCCGTTGCCCGAGCCGCCCAGCACGATGCCGCGGTCAAACTCGCCGCGCGCCACGGCCTCTGCCACCGGCCGGATAAACAACGGATAGTCCACCGCTTCCTCCGAACGCGTCCCAAAATCCGTGACGCTGTGGCCCAGTCCTTCAAGGTGCTCCCTGATCTTCCCTTTGTATTGGAAGCCGGCGTGGTCCGATGCGATGGCAATTTTCATGTGCTCAATTCTCTGGGCCCAGCTTGCCATGCCGGGGAAAAACACGCCAGCCCCCATTCGCGCTCCATTCGCCCGCCGCGTCGGGCGAGGCATCGTAAGGCCTGCTTATACCAACTCCGGCTTGCGACTCAGGTCACCGCGTGTAGAGCGACTTCCATAACTCCGGGGAAGCGCGAAAACTGGTCTTGCGCAGAAGGTCCAGAGCGGCGGGAAGTTCCAGGAGTCCGGCTCGAGCGACGTCGCACAAGACACCCAAGGTGCCCGAGACTTTCAGGCCGCGCTGGATCGCAAGTTCGCGAGCCGCAGATTCATCGAGCAACACCGCGTCGGGGCGAAGTTCCACAGAAAGACGCAGCGCGGTGCGCTCCCCGGGATCAAGCGCGGCCAGTGTTTGGTCAGGCTCTTGCGGATCGGAATGAACTTGCAAGCCAGACGGGCGGAGTTATTGCCCAGATACGAACTGAGGGCGGGGCGTCAGGATGGCGAAGTTCCTCCAGGACCTTCTGGGTGATATGGATGCTGCCGTAAAGCTGGGGCAGGATTTCTGCGTGGCCGATCAGCGCAAGATAGCAAAGCGGCGAGGTGTTGCTGACGATGGTCATTAGCCGCGAGCGGCCCGCAAAGCGGCAAGGTCGCGCTCAAGGTCGTCCTCGCTGTAATGCAAGTAGGCCTGAACCCGCTTGAGAAACGACTCTGTCTCCCAACGCGAGCCGTGGCCGAGCAATTCACCGACCTGGTGGGTGGTGAGCGCGCCGGAACGATAGGCCTCCGCCGCAACGGCTTCGAGCACGCGCCGGGGAACATCCTTCCAACGCGAGCGCAACGGAGCGGACACATTCTCAGGAATCTCAATTGCAACGTTCATTGCCATGTCAGCATAACGCCCACGTGGTGTTGCTGCAAGACCGGGTTTGGGCTCGCGCAGACGCCCGCCCTCCCAAGCAAAAGAGCCGCCCCCGGATGCCGGGGGCGGCTCGTGAATCTTGCGCCTTATGGCTTGGGCGGCGTTACTTCTTCCTGGCCGCCTTTTTAGCCGGCTTCTTGCCCGATTTCCTGGCCAGCTTCCTGGCCGGTTTCTTCGCCGGCTTCCTGGCCTTCTTGCTGCCGGCTTCTTCGAGGGCGGCCTGTGCCGCGGCCAGCCGCGCCACGGGCACGCGGAACGGCGAGCAGCTCACGTAGGTCAGGCCGATGCGATGGCAGAACTTCACGCTGTTCGGGTCGCCGCCGTGTTCGCCGCAGATGCC
>CAZHEW010000386.1:0-3687 GCA_964531815.1 uncultured Verrucomicrobiota bacterium | reverse complement strand
ACAGAACGGGGAGTTTGTCCACGTAGTCCTCCGCCGCCATCTGCCCCAGCAGGTCGCTGGTGGCGAGGCATAAGCCCGCGATCTTCTCGAGTTCGCTCTGGAAGGGAATGGCATCGAGAAGCGCACTCACGCCGGTGCAGCATATCATGTTCTGCACGGCTTGAACGTCGGAGGGGCAAAACCCCTTCTCGGGGAGGAACTGCGCGGCAAATTCAGCGCTGCGATGAACATGGGTGACGGTGTACTTGGCGCCGGTGCCCTCGGCATCGCCGCGCTTCTTGAGGTAGCCTGTGTCGTGGAAGAGGATGGCGGCAAGGGCGAGTTGGAACATGCGCTCGCTGAACCGGGGCTCCGCGCCGGCGAAGTGGCGCCCGCGCAGCAGGCGGGTCAGGCAGAGAGTGCCCTGGAGTGTGTGCTCGAAATCATGGTAGCGGGCATCCACTGCCTGGTAATCCCGATGGTTGCCGCTGAAGCAATCTATGGCCCAGCCAAAAAACCGCCCCACGAATGCGGGATCGGCATTGGGAAACATTGCGAGAAAGGCAGCCTCGACCTCAGCCTGTACGGCGGTCGGATCACTGGTGACGACCGTTAAAAACATTTAGCACTAATGCTAGCACGCCAACCGGCGGAATGCACGCCCAAACTGAGCCGGATTCGACTTGCCAAACGACGCCGGGTTTCTAAATTCGGCCCATGGCAGATTCACAACTGGCGCAATATGTCCCGGTATTGATGCTTGGGATGCTGGCGGTGGTGTTTTCCTTTGGCATGCTGGGCATGTCCGTGGTTCTGGGCAAGCGGGGTAAGCGCACGGCAGTCAAAGACACCCCGTACGAATGTGGCATGGTGCCGGTTGGCGAAGGCACACCCCGGTTTTCCGTGAAGTTTTACCTCGTGGCGATGTTGTTCATCCTGTTCGATATCGAGGTCGTCTTTCTGTATCCCTGGGCGGTCATCTACCGGGATATGCTCAAAGAAGGTGGCGGAGCAATTCTCGGGGCAATGGTGGCGTTCCTCGCCATTCTGCTCGTCGGCTACATCTACGCCTTGAAGAAGCGGGCCCTCGATTGGAGAAGTTGAGCAGAGAAGCTCGCTCCACACATTTCGTCGCTACCTGGCCCTGCCCGCATGGCCGCAAGCCAATGCACTGGCTTTGCAGCGCGCACGCCACGTCCGCTGTATTCCAACGGCTCCTTCCCAAAAACAAAAGAGCCCGGATGACCTAGACCTTGGCAGGTATTTTGGGGTGGGGAACCCCTGGGGAGGCAAAGGCCGTCGGCCACCCGGACAAAAGAACAATACGCGATAATCTATTCGGAAGCAAGCGCTTCCCCGAGCCCAAAGAACTCTGCCGCCAACCCGACATTCCTCTCACGCGATCTAAATGGAAGGGCGCGTGCCCAAGGAGCTAAACGTAGCCCCAATGGTCTTTGCGACTGCGCTCCTGCTCCCGTTGGAGTCTCCGCTGCTGCCGTTTCTCTCGAAACTGCAGCCACCAGAGATACCCGACAAGAACGACCGCCAGGAACGCAAGCGCCGCAATAACGGCGTCTGCCAACAGCGGCTGAACAAATTCTAACATAGCCCGGTACAATTATCAATACATTACACACCGGGCGTTGGCAAACATCTATTCTGTCTATTCTATTTCGTGGGCAGACTCCAATTCACTACCATGATCCGGAAGAACCGGCACGCAATCGGGTCGAACTCGTCAATCAGTCCCGCCACGGGCGCAACTCACGGTTTCCAGCACCTGCAAGCTGCCCACGCGCCGGCTCCTCCGCATTCCGTGGCGGGGGGGCAAGGCGCATAAGCGCTAACTCAAGGCAGCGGAGTGCGCCCGTCCCCGGGCGCAGCAGCGCAGGAAGTTGGCAGGGCTCCGGAAATTCCTGGGATTTCGCAGGTTTCCACATTGCTGCGCCCGGGGACAGGCGCACTCCGCTGGTGCGGCTAAGTTAGCGCCTATGGGGGCAAGGTGCGAACCAGGCGCGCCACGCCGCGGCGGAGACCGGCTTGTCGGTCTTCGCTCCGTCCCCCCATGTAGAGCCAGAGGGCAGATCCCACCTGGCTCTCGACAGGCTTAACAAAAAGCACTCTTTCTGCATTTTCTTCTTGCAGACCGTGCAAGCGCGGCTGTTTACTAAGCCTGCTTAACACCGCCGAAGGATGAGCGGGCACGGTCCGCCGCATGTCTTTGGCAGAACGAGAAACCAAATGCCTGAAATGAAAATGATGAAATCCCCCCTCACTCGACCAGCCCTGCCCGGTTTGGTACTGGCGCTGGCAGCCATCGCACTGTCCAGCCTGGTGGCCCAAGCGGTTCCCTACGCCACGGAGGTCGTCAAGACCGGCAATAACGTGACCTACATCTTGAACCAGAATGCCGCGAGCGTCGAGGTGCTCCGCGATGGCGGCAGCCCGGTCTATCCGGGCACCACGGCCGGCAGCTACAACTTCGACATGACCGGCTTCACCACGTTCCAGATCAAGGTGACGGGCAATGATGCGCCGGGGTGGACACAGTATGTGCTGGACCAGATGAGCACGAGCTTTGAACGCCCAGTGGGTGTGTCCATCAATAAGAATCCGTCGAGCCCGAACTTTGGCAAAGTGTACGTGACTCAGGCGTCGGCCTTAGAAACCACCTATGGCCGCGCTTGCTCCGACGGCATCTACATCCTGAACGCGGACGGCGCGGATGCCGGCTTTTCAGATGGCGGCGCGGATTGGTCGGCGAGCACCTCTACCTCGCCCTGGAAATCTACCATCGGTCCAGACGACCACCTCTACGTCGTGGATAAGTACAATGATCTGGTGTACGAGTTCAATGACGACCTGAGCGTGGCCACAGCGCTGATTAACGCAAACAACAGGACGGCGGCGCAATGGGTCTGCGGCATCCACGTGGAAGGCACGCAGGCAGGCGGAGACCGGAAGATCTACCTGGTCAACGACAATGTCAACGACACTGCCGGCAAGGGCATTATCGGGTATGACCTCGGCGGGAATGCCACCGCCATCGGCTTGGGCACCGGCACCCAAATCATCGGGCCAGGCTACTTTGGGTCCTATTATCCTTATGACGTGGCACGCGACAGCAATGATGACTGGTATGCGGCTCAATATCGGTATGATCCGACCCAAGCCCCGGCGATCAGCAAGTTTGACGGATCTCTAACGCCGCCGATCAATACGGCGCTGTGGGAGACCCCAAAGACAGCCCCCTATAACGGCGCGTCTGGCATAGATGTCAGCGAAGCTGCCGGGAGCGTTGCTTACGGCAATTATTATGATGGCTATGTCCGTATCTTTAACATGACTACGGGGGTCTACGAGACTGGGTTTGACGCGGGCAGCCGCATCAACGACGTGGCCCTTGACGCCGCGGGCAATTTGGTCACGGTGGACAATCTCACCGAATGGGCTCGCTTCTGGTCGCCGGGCGGCTACACGGTGGCGACGACCACCTTCGACGGCACCACGACCTCATTCCAGCTTGTCCGGCCCGCCACACAGGTGAGTGTGACGGCCAGTGCAGCGACGGTCTCGGAGGCCGGGCCTGCGGTGAACTTCACCCTTTCTCGCGTCGGCAGCACCGCGGCGGATCTGACTGTCTATTATACAATGAGTGGCACGGCCACCAGCGGGGATGATTATTCCGCCCTTTCCGGGACGGCTGTG
>CAZHEW010000385.1:0-3687 GCA_964531815.1 uncultured Verrucomicrobiota bacterium | reverse complement strand
TGGAAGCGATGGGCGCCGGCAAAGCCGTGCTGGTTGCCGCCAACCCGGACACCTATGGCCCCGGAGCTTTGCGCCAGGGGGAAAATCTGGTCTTCGTTGACCCTGCCAAGCCGCAGGAGATGACCCGGACCATTCTCGAACTCCTGGGCAACCCGGATCGATGCCGCGGGATAGGAGCCGCGGCGCGCCGTTTCGTCCTGGATCACCTTTCCTGGGAAGTGGTCTCTTCGCAGACGGTTGAACTTTACCGCGCTGCTCTCCGAGGTCGCAACAACGTCAGTCCTGGCCCGGAAATGGGCTGAGGGCGTCTAATCAGGCCAGTGGCAGCATATGTTGGCTAAGTTCAAAGCCCTCCAAAAGCAGCTCCAAAAGGAGAAGATGGAGAAATACCATCGAAGGGTCTCCCTGGGCGATCTCGTAACCGATCGCTGGGAAAACGCTCAGGAGTACGGCTTCGGCGCCGGCACTTCCTGTTACGACAATGTTCTGGTTCTCGGAGAGGTCAGAGTCGGCAAACATGTATGGATCGGGCCCAACGTGATTCTCGACGGGTCGGGCGGAGGACTGGTCATCGGCGACCACTGCACCATCTCCGCCGGGGGCCAGATTTACACGCACAATAATTTGGAGGCGACCGTTACCAAGGGAAAATCGCCGATCGTCCAGAAGCCGACCCGGATTGGAGAAGGGGTGTACATTGGTCCCAACAGCATCATCCAGATGGGGGTTACTCTCGGCGATCGTGTGGTCGTGGGGGCGATGTCCCTGGTCAACAAGGACATTCCTGCCCGGAAGAAGGCGTGGGGCTGTCCTGCCCGGATTGTGGGGGAGGTGGAGCTTCCCCGCGGCCGCCGGCGGGGCGCGGTGAAATAAGCCCGGTTGCCGAGGCGAGCGCCGTTCAGCTCCCCTGCTTCAGCTCTTTGTATGACTTGACGCTCTTGCTCGTGTCCGCGGGCAGCGGGGCCTCTTCGTCCAGGTCCAGGCAGCGCAACACGCCCGGCTCCGTTTCCTGGTAGCGGAAACCGTGTTCCGGACACCGCAATGTTCCCTGGGCATCCGGTCCCGAAAGCCGGTGCCCATGCCGGCTCATCCATCCCACCCGCTTTGCCGGGTTCCCCATCACCAGCCCATAGTCCGGCACGTTCTTGGTCACCACCGAACCGGCCGCGACAAACGCGTAACGCCCAATCGTCACGCCGCAGACAATCGTCGCATTGGCCCCAATCGTGCAGCCGCGCTTCAGCGTGGTTCGCTCATACTGCGAGTGCCGGTTAACCTGTGACCGCGGGTTCGTCACATTCGTCAGCACGCAGGAGGGGCCGAGAAACACGTCGTCCTCGATGGCCGCGCCCGTATAGACCGAGACATTGTTCTGAATCTTGACGTTGTTTCCGATTACCGTTCCCCCATCCACATTGACATTCTGTCCGAGGACGCATCGTTCTCCGATCCGGGCTCCCTTCATCACATGAGAGAAATGCCAGATCTTGGTGCCGGCGCCGACGTCGGCCCCGTCGTCCACATAGGCGGATTCATGGGCGAACCAGGGCGGGGATTTTGCCGGGTGGGCAGTTGCGCGATTGTCAATCACCGCCCCCCCCTTCATCAACGACTGCTGGCAGGCATCCAGAACCTTCAGCACTCGCAGTCCTTCCTCCCCGTCGGTCAAGGGCGGAGTGCGGGAGGCGATGCTGTCCACAAAATGCTGGCACTCGGCCTTCAGGGGTTCTTCATTCCCCAAGGCGACAATCTCGCCTTTAGCTTTCACCGCGATCGGAACCCGGTCTTTCCATTCCACCTTGTGAGGATACAACACCAGCTTGTGTTCGGCGGTATCATCGAACACGGCCATTTTCTCGGAACCGATTACCACGAGCCGCTGCTCCTTGAACGGATGGAGCCAGCTCACAAAGATGTGCGCATGCACTCCGCCGGCGAATTCAAACTGGCTCAGCGTGACGTCAAAGATGTTGCGATTCAAGTAGGCTCCCCCCTGGCAGGAAACATGGCTGGGGGTTTCGTTCAGGAGCGACAGCATCACGGAAATGTCGTGCGGGGCAAAGCTCCACAGGATGTTCTCTTCCGTCCGGATTTTCCCGATGTTCAGCCGGTTGGAGTACAAGCACTGGATCCTTCCCAGGGCTCCGCTGCGAATCAGTTCCTGCAGCTTAACAATCGCCGGGTGATATCGGAGGATGTGGCCGACCATCAGGATGCGTTGGTGCTGCTTCGCCAGGTTGACCAGTTCCTGGCCGTGCCCGACTTCAACCGCGAGCGGCTTTTCGATGAACACATCCTTCCCGGCGGCCAGCGCCGCCTTAGCCAGCTCATAGTGCGTCACTGCCGGCGTAGCCAAAGCCACCGCGCGGATTTCCGGGTCGGAAAGGAGCGGGCGGAATTCGCGGTAAAACCTCACCGTTCCATACTCGCGCTTGCAGTTGGTCTCGACGGATGGGTTGGAATCACAGATGGCGGCCAGGGAGCCCAGCTCGTAGAAATTCCGAACCAGGTTCTTGCCCCAATAACCCATTCCCACAACCGCTACGGTCGTCTTTGCAGTATTCTTAGTCATATTGTGCTTAGCTGCTCTGGTTTGGCTCACGCCGCTCGCCCGTCAGCCACAAAAGCCTAGGAAGCGCCGGGGCCGCCGCGTGCAGCTTCCCGCCAAATTCTGTCGGCCAGCGTGGCGGTACGAGTGCCAGGCTCTTTGACAGGAGGCTTCTAGAGGAGTCCGCCCGAAAACGCAATCCGAATCCTGAAATCCGAATCCTGAAATCCCAATTTCACCAGATGCCGGGCAGACGCCCCCAGAGGTGCGCAGGCGGATGACCCGGGCGTGGGGTTGGCCGACAAACGAAGTGGGGAAGTTCAACTGGTAACGTCCCGGAATTGGGGGGCTGGATTCAGGAGTTGAGGGTTGTCAGACTCGAATGGCATTGAGACAAGGCTCAACGAACCGGGCGCTGACGAGGACTCCCGGTCTGGGATGCGCCCCTGGCAACCTGAGGCTGGCATCGGAATTGGGCCTTTCGGCCGGCAAATCAGGGCTGGCTGAGCGCGTTGGCGAGCCGCCGGCACGTTTCTGGGCTGGCACGCCCCGCCCGCTCCGGCCCGCCGCACGCCCGTCACTCGCGTTAACGTTATTGGGTTTCGGTGTGTGTGGGCAGGCGGTTCCTCTCCGTCGCCGCAAGAGCATCGAAATTTCTGCAAAAACCTGTTGCGCGGTGAAGCCGGTCTGTTATATTTCGCGTTCCATTCCCCAAGAGGGGGGTGGAACGTTTTAACTAAACCATTAATAGACAATTGTTCTTTGTATGGCTGCACAACGCATTCGTATTCGACTGAAGGCCTTTGACCATCGGGTCATAGACCAATCCGCCCGCGAGATTGCGGACACCGTCAAGCGCACGGGCGCTCGCGTCGCCGGGCCCATCCCGCTTCCCACCCGCGTCGAGCGGTTTACCGTTCAGCGCTCACCGCACGCGGACAAGAAATCGCAGGAAACCTTCGAGCAACGCACGCACAAGCGGATGATTGACATCATCGAGCCGACAGCCAAGACCGTGGACGAGTTGAAGAAGCTCAATCTGCCGGCGGGCGTGGACATCACCATTAAAATTTAACCACTCTAACATCATGCCACTCGGATTACTCGGAAAGAAATTGGGCCAGACCCGCGTCTATGAT
>CAZHEW010000384.1:0-3691 GCA_964531815.1 uncultured Verrucomicrobiota bacterium | reverse complement strand
TAGATGGCACTGCCGTTCCGGTAAACGCCCATGCCAACGTCGCCGCGGCGATAGTAATTGGCGGATGTGGCAGACGCCTCGTCAGCCACCTCAGTCGAACCGGCCGCAATTCCAACGCCCTGGTCCAGCGGAATCGCCCAAGCCAGGTTGATCTGGGTGGTGCTGGCCACCGTCACGGTCGAGAAACTGGGAGCCTGCGGCGCCACGTTGTCCACATACACATCCATGTAGTTGGCCGGGCCGCCATCCGCAAAGTTCCAGCCGCCGCTCACCCCGCTGTTCTGGAACGAGCACCGCTTGGATTTGCTCACTGAGAAGAAGTGAAACCGCCGGTGTCCCGTCACCCCGCTGTGACTGTGTGACCAGGAGGTCCCACTGGAGCTCACATCCGTATAGTTGCCCTCGCTCATGCCGTAACCCCAGCAAAAGTACATCACCTTCCAGAGCGGCACCGGACCCGTAACCGAGGCCGTTCCGCTAGCCGCAACCGTCGTATTGTTGCCGTAGTAGTTGCCATTGGGCTGTGGGTTGCTGCCGCCGTAAAAGCTGGCCACATCAATCCGCGGATACCAGTCGTCCTGCTCGTAGCCCAGGCCATAGCTGCTGCTGTAGCGCGTCACGCTGCCCTCATTCCATCCCCGGTTGCCCCCGTTGCGCAGGCTCACCGTTCCGTTGAAGCCGCCGACGCCGTTCCGCACCTTGAACAGAATCCGGCTCCAGCCGGTGGGCATGCTGATCCCGCCGGTCTCGAACGCATCCCGTTGGCAGCACGCGTTACCCGAGGAGATCAGCGTGCCATTCACGTAGGTCCTTTGGTCATCGTCCGCGCCGATCAGGAACTTCGGTCCCGCCCCGGACGGAGCATACATCCAGGCAAATCCGAAGGAGTAACAGTTGTCGCAGTTGCCATAGCTGGCCGCGTTGCCCTTCCAATCCAGCTTATTCGCATAGTTGCAGTCCCCTGTCTGCACCCGACCCGGTATCTTGCCACCGTAGTTGAACACGTTGCCGTGGCTCGTATCCACCGCCGGATACAGGTAAATATCCGACTCCGTCCAGCCGGTGGCGTTGTCGCTGATGGTGCCGCCATAGCCTCCCAGGCAAACCCAGTCGTTGATGTAATCCCACTTCTCGCCGTAGAAGTGCGCACGCCCGGCTTGCGCCTCGTTATTGCCGTTGCAGTTCGGAAGAGCGCAATCCCAGGCATAGAGTTCAACACGCCAGAACCTCTCATCGTCGCCGTTCCAGTTATTTTCGCCATACCACCGCCAATCCTTGTCGTTGCACTGGTTGATCCACCAGGTGTTCCTGGTGCCACCACCGGTTTTCTGAATATAGAATGGGCAGTTTCCGGCGTGGCCACCACAGGGAGTGTTGTTGACATAAATGCCGACCTGGAATCTTCCTCGGAACTGCCAACTGTCCTGTGTCCAGCGCGAGTATCTTCCGGAAAAACTGCACGAGGTCCAGTCCTGCCAGTCATAACATCCCTCCCAGGTCCCTGTTGTTTCGTTATCCTTGTCGCCCGAGTCGTGCGTCCAGGCACACGCGGGCGTGGAATGCAGTGCCAATACTGCCGTCAAAACCGCGGTGCTCAGCGTCCGGATTGATTGTCGAGTAAACATATAAATGCCTCACTTCGCACTATTGCCCAATGGTTTCGTGCCGGGGCTCGCCGGGCCAGCGGCCCCAGGGTTGAACTTGAAATGCTTCTGCTGCAAAAGGAACAGTTCAAAATTCTGGCGCATATCTATCTCAGCCTCCCGCCGGAAATGCTCCGTGATGTAGGGCTTGGCCATCTCGTAAGGCGTCTTCCGGCTCGCCTCATACTTGCTAACGCGGATCACGCAGTACCCACCGAAGTCCTCATAAGGTTCGAGGACAATCTGCCCCGGCTGCAAGCCCGCCACCAGCGGCTCGAGCATCGAGCCGGCTTGAAACAGACGGCTTTGGCCAGTGACCAACTGCAGGCCGGAGTCGTCCGCCGCCATTTGCTCAAGCGTCGGCCCCTCCCAGAACCGGGCGATGAGCTTCTGCGCCTTGGCCAGCGCGTTGGTCCGCGCCGCCTCCCGTTCCTCGGCCGCAGCCTCCGGGCCAACACCGAACGGCACCACCAGCACGTCGTAGTCAAGCCTTGCGTCCACCGTCCCCTTCCACTGCTGCTGGTAATGGTTGGTCAGTTGCGCCTCCGGAAACTGCAGGCCCACCGTGTATTCAGGGATGAGAACCATCTTTGCCTGGTGGGCTAGCCGCTTCTCGCACTCGTAACGCAGCCGCTGCCGGAAGCCCGGTCGCTGGTCCAGCCCCATGCCCCGGGCGAATTCGCCGAGTTGGATCTGCTCCCCGTGGTTCTCTTTGAGGGCCGCGAGCACCTTCGGCATGTCCAACCCCGCAAGCGAGCGTTCTTTGGCAAAGGCCCTGCACTCCTCCTCCGTGAAACCGAACCGACCGCAACACAGCAAATATGAATTAGTGGATGGCTGGGGAGTTGAGAGCGCAGGCTTGGCGGTCGCGGAGGACAAGTTTGTGAGAACGATGACGAAGGGGAAGGCTGCTTCGGCGGCGCTCCTCATTTCCGCCCAACGCCGGCCGGCCAATTCCCCCGCCAGCACTTCGCGCGCGCGATAGCGGGCCTCTTCCGGATTGACATTGCCGGGCAGACGCATCCGCTCGACCCCGACCAACTCGAAACCGTCCGCCGCCGGCAACGGGTCGCTGACTTTGCCTTCGCCCAGTTCCGCCAGGGCCATCGCGCCCTGTTTGCCCCAGAAGTCCGGCGGATAGGTGCTCGTCTGCGCCGCACTGGTCGGGAGGTCGGAGTAGCGCTCTGCGACAGCCGCAAAGTCCTGCCCGGCGCGAATCAACGCCAAGGCTTCCTTAGCCCGTGCCAGTGCGTTGGTCCCGTGCTTCTGCGCGCTGATGCCGAGTCGCCGGGCTTCGATTGCCTGAATGGTCAGCAGCTTAAACTTGTTGGCCTCATAGAAATCAGTGACTTCCTTCTCGCTGAGGGCCACGCCTTGCCGCATCTCCTCGACCAGGGTCTCGCTCAGGACGCGATGCTCGATGAGCTTGGCCTGCACCTGCCACACGGGTCCCTGGTCCATGCCCCGTTGCCGGGCCTCGCTGACCAGGATGCGCGTCGCCGCCAGGTGCCGGGCAATTTTCTCCTCCTGGGCGATCGTCACATTCGGCGGTGCATTCCGCTCGGCGTCGGCCACGAAGCGCGGTTCCTCCCCGGCCTCCGCCACGTCACCGGCGCTGACGCTTCCGCCGTCATAGGTAGCGACCAGATTGGTGTGCGCCGCCAGGCGGGACTCGGCGGGGGGGGCTTGGTTTGTTAAGGAGTCCGCGCCTGCGATGAAGGCGAACGCCAGCCAGAGGCAAGCTCCGTACACACCCCAAGCCGCCCGGGAAAACGCGCAAGCGCGCCGAGATATGGTCCCCATTTCCAGTTGAACGATCTTCGTCACTGCGCTTTCAAGGTCAGCTTGAGCACGGGCTGGCTGACGCTGACTATATCGGTAAAATATCTCATAGAGAGTCAGCACTGTCAAGGAGATTCAGCGGCCCGTAGAACGACGGGGGTCAGTCGAATTCCCCCTCGCCACGCCCTCCCAGCCCCCCCCCTGCCCCCTCGCCGGACCTGAACGGGAAGCAAATGCTTGAACGTTTGGACCACTTATGTTATCTA
>CAZHEW010000383.1:1218-3696 GCA_964531815.1 uncultured Verrucomicrobiota bacterium | reverse complement strand
AGGTTCCGCGCGGCCTCGGCGCGCTCCGACGCGCTCAGCGGACACTCCGGATGCTCCAGCACTTCCCTCAGCCACGCCAGATCGCCGCCGAACCGCCCGGAGTAGTCGGGGGCCAGGTGCCGCTGTTGGCGGCTGCCGCGCTGGTAGAAAGCCAGCCCGGCGGCGACCAGCAACGCCGGCGTCCGGCGGCACATCTCCAGATGGAGCCGGGCGGGCGCGGCTGGCCAGCGGGAATCGTATCCTCCGCATTCTTCCCACGCGGCCCGGCGGTAAAGCAGGCCGGTTGGGCTTTCCCACAGGCTCACGGAGCCGAAATACTCCTGTTGATACACTTCCCGGGGCGACTGCAGCCTGGGCAGCAGGTAATGGCTGGCCTCATGGGATTGGGCCAGCGCGGCCGAAGGGTGCCGCTCAGCCAGGCGAACCATTGTCTCCAGGCAATTCGGGTACAACCCATCATCGGCATGCAAGAACTTGAGGTAGGTTCCCTTCGCCTGCCGGCTGCAAAGGTTATGATTGGGCCACTTGCCGGCCCGGGCGCTGTTTCGGATGACGCGGATGCGGTCATCCCGGCAATACCGTTCCGCGACTTCGGCGGTCCGGTCGGCGCTGGCGTCATCCACGATGATCAGTTCCCAATCGGTGAACGTCTGATTCACCACGCTTTCAATGGCCCGCGCAATGTGCCGCTCCGCGTTGCGCGCGGGAATAAGCACACTGACTGCGGGCGCGGAACGAGAGCTGCCGCCCCCGACTCCTGCCCGGGAGTTCGGCGATTCCGGCGCGGCCGAGGGGGGGCCCACGGGACTCAAGGTGGCCGCGCCTGCGCCCGAAGCGCGACGGCGCGGGAGCAGCAGGGACCTGGCGAAGACACCCAGCGGCTCTCCCGATTCGCGGACCATGGTCCGCGCGCTATGGAATTGGCCTTTCAGCATTTCCACCATTACCCAGCGCGCAAACAGGCGCGTGACCTCGGACCGGACGATCGCGATCTCGGGCTTGGTCAGCGGGCAGTCGGGCGCCTTGAGCGCGTCCAGCGTGTGCCGGAGTTCCCGGGCCTTGCGCCGGGCGGCTTTCAGCGGCTGGGCTGACCGCGCATGTTCCTGTTCGGCGTGGCGCCGCCACCAATCAAGGCCCGAGCCCAACAGCACCACCGGGTATCGCCGGCTGAGCGCCAGCCAGCAGTGACTGTCCCCCGTGTGACGGCCTGAGTCGAAACCTCCGACGGCATCGAAATCGCGCTTGCGCAGAATCACGCTCAAGGGCCCGGGCGTAAGCAAGCCGTTCTTGAGGATGAAGTGGCAGCGATAAGCATCCCCAGGCGAGAGTAGTGCTGGGCACACAATGCCCGGGAGGGCGCGGGCGATCCCCAGGCCGGCTTCGGGGAACGCCTCCATGCCCTGAACCATGCCTTCCAGACAATGCGGATAAATGAGGTCGTCCGCGTCCACATATTTCAAGTACTTGCCGCGCGCCAGCGAAGCGGCTTTGTTGCGGTTCGGATAATCTCCCAAGTTCCGTTCATTGGCGCATACGCGGACGCGGGCCTCCCTCTCATAAGAGCGGGCCACGGCCAGCGAGCCATCAGTGGATACATCATCCACGATAATCAACTCAAATTCACCATAAGTCTGCGCCAGCACGCTTTCAATCGCCGCGCCAAGGTACCTCTCGCGATTGAAAACCGTGATCAGGACACTGACGAGGGGGGGAGACACAGGAGGAAAAAACTGAAACGCTGAAATGCTGAAATGCTGAAATCGGAGAAGGGGACTAGAAGACCACTGACTACCGACAACGTGACTACAAGACTACTGACCTCGGGCTACGGACAAGGGACTGATGCCAGGCGCTGGCGCACGGTTTGCATTACCGCGGGGGCGGCTTGCGTGGACCGAGTCGAGCCGTTTTGAGGAAAGAACTCTGCAGGCAACAATTTCATGGCCAGGCGCCGGGCGATGCGGAGGGCCAAATAGGCTTTCTTTCGGGTGGCAAGGGCCAGGTGGAAATAGCCCAAAACCACTGCCCGCGTGGTTAACCGCGGGAGGAAGTGCCGCTGCCAGTCAGCCAACACACGGTAGATGGCCGCCCGTGAATCAGGCACCTTGAACAGCAGGAACTCCGCTTCAACGAAATACTGCCCCTCCCAAAGCTGGAGGTACGGCGGGCGAGCGCCGGCTTCCTTAAGAAGTCGGATGCCTTCCTCCAAACGGACGCGGCGGGACTCAACCAGGGGGGGAGACAAGGAGTTTGTGATGCGCGTCTCCGCGCCGCGGCGGATGAAGACATCCGGCAGCGACTCCGGAAACTGGCGGACCTGAAGACCCGAGAGCAGCGCCCGGAGGTGCAGGTGGGCATCATCGCCGTAACAGACCGCTTCGTTGAAGCCCCCGATCCGGCCCAACGCCTCCCGCCGCCACAGGGCCGAAGATACACACCACGGGCCGTCGGAACGCAGGAAGCGCCCGAGGTCATCTC